>QHOF01000233.1:0-5304 GCA_003219335.1 Verrucomicrobiota bacterium
CGCAACAGAAGAACAGATTGGCTACTGGTCTGCGGAATGCTTCAAGGTCGTCACGGCTCACTATGGCTTGACGCTTCAGCAAGCCGCCTATTTTTCCACTCACGAAGAAGCGGACCTGAAGGAACACCAGGGAGGCATCATAGGCCATGGCAGTTTCAGGCGCATGGCGCTCGAACGCCTGCTCGAAGAAGGCGCGGAGACGCGTCCAGGTTACAGCCTCGAGTATTGCGCGATGACGTCGGTCGATCTCTACGGCGCCATGTTTCAGGCGGCACTGCAAAATAGCCAATTGGTGAGATGAAGATGGGCCGATTGGAAAATCGTGTCGCGATCGTGACCGGCGCCGGACAGGGGATCGGCCGGGCGATCGCCTTGGGCATGGCCCGCGAGGGCGCGTCGATTTTCATCGCTGATATCAACGCCGCGAATGCCGCTACGGTCAAGCAGGAGATTACGGCTCAGGGCGGTCGGGCGGGGGCGCTATGCAGCGATATTTCCGAAGAACAATCCGTGCGCGCGATGGTGGATGTCGCGCTCAAAGAGTTCCAACGGATCGACATTCTGGTCAACAACGCGGGAATGTTTCCCACCAGCCCGGTCGAGGAAATGCAAGAGGAAGAATGGGATCGGGTCATCGGTACCAACTTGGTCGGCACGTTTCTCTGCTCGAAAGCGGTGGTGCCCCATCTGCTCGCGCAACGGTCCGGACGAATTATCAGCCTCACATCTGGGCGCGCTTTTCAAGGAGCGAAGAACGGCGCGCATTATGCGGCGTCAAAAGCAGGCATTATCGGTTTTTCCAAATCGCTGGCGCTGGAGTTGGCTCCGCATGGAATTACCGTGAATGTACTCTGCCCGGGCATTACCGATACCTCGCAGCCGCGCGGCCATCAGACCGAAGAGCAAATTTACTCTCAGGGACAAAGAATTCCGTTGGGGCGCATCGGCCAGCCGGAGGACCTGGTCGGTCCAACAATTTTTCTAGCGAGCGACGCGGCGCGCTTCATTACCGGCCAAACGATTCTCGCTAACGGCGGCGGCATCATGTGGTGAACCATGAAGAATTAGTTAGTTCAAGCAGTTCCAACCGTTGAACCCGTTCGAACCGTGGGCGTAATCGGAATAGGGCAGATCGAGGAGATATGGAAAAAAAAGTGGCTGTAGTTAACGGCGGAGCGGGCGGAATCGGGCGCGCGGTCGTGCGCCGTTTGGGCGAGGCCGGCTATGCGCTTTTTATTCTCGACAAAAACGAGCAGGCCGGAGGCGAGACGCTCGAAGAATTGCGCCAACAGGGATACCAGGCGGACTACCACGTGGTGGAGCTGACCAACGCGGCGGAGATTAAAACTCTCTTTGCCGCAATTCAGCGTGAAGCTGGCCGCATCGATCTATTGGTGAACCTTGCCGGCGGCACTTTACATAAACATCCGGTCCAGGAGTTTCCACTCGCTGAGTGGATTGAGGTCCTTAATGTCAATCTGAAGGCCACTTTCCTATGTTGCCAGGCCGTCTGTAAACTGATGCGTGAGCGCAAGGCGGGAGTGATCATCAACACTTCGTCGAATTTCGGCATCACCGGCGGCGCGGGGCGGACGGCCTATGCCGCATCGAAAGCGGCCGTGATTGCTTTTACAAAATCCTTGGCGCTGGAAATGGCGCCGCATGGCGTCAGGGTGAATGCAATCGCTCCGGGGCTCACCGCGACGGCGCGGGTGATGGGTGGTTACGACAAGGCGGAGTGGCAGCGGCGTGCCAGACAGATCCCGATGGGACGAGCGGCGCATCCCAGCGACATCGCCGAGGGGGTTGCGTTCTTGGCAAGCGACGATGCGGGCTACACCACGGGGCAGACCCTTCATGTAAACGGCGGCATGATCTTTAACTGAAACGTTGTCGTAAGAATAGGTGCAATTGCGGAGGAGATTTATGGCTGAAGCCTATCGACTCTATGCGGGAACACAATCGGGAATGATCATTTTTCGCGGCGTCAGAGATATCTGGACTTCTATGGGCGGCTCGCGCGAGTTTGAGCCCTATTTCAAAGATAAGGTCATGGATTCCGTGTACGGTTGTCGGCAAAGTCCCGAAACCGTTTTTGCCGGAGTTACATTCGACGGTCTCTATCGTACCAAAGACGCGGGACGCCACTGGCAACGGGTGCTTGAAGGCGATATCCGATGGGTTACGGTCGATCCGACCGATGAGCGCGTCATTTACGCCGGCACGGAGCCGGTGCATCTCTATCGCAGCGAGGACGGCGGCGACTCCTGGGAGGAGCTCAAGTCCCTCACTGAAATGCCGGAGGAGGTGAAGTACAAGTGGTACTTTCCGCAGCCGCCGCACCAGGGCCACATTCGCCATATCAACATCGATCCGGAAAATCCGAAAACGATTTATCTCTGCATCGAGCATGGCGGCGTGGTGCGCAGCTTCGATCGTGGGAAAACTTGGGAAGATGTCAGTGAAGGATTCGAGTACCCGGACATTCATATGTTAGTGCGCTCGCCGGGCAGCAAGACGCGATATTTTGCCGCCACTTCGCGCGGTTTCTTTGTCGCCGATCCGCCGGAGAAAGGTTGGAAGCGGGCCGAAAAAGGCATGGAGAGCGATTATTTTCATGATGTGATCAATCTTCCTGGGGAGCGGCTGGCGATGTTTGTCGCGGGCGGCCATGGCTCCCCGCAGTATTGGGACCAGCCGGGTGGCGTTCAGGGACGCATCTATCGCAGCGAGGACGGCGGCCAAAGCTGGCGGCAAGTCGGCGCCGGCCTGCCGGCGAAACATCCGGCGATGTGCTGGCAGTTGGCCTACAATCCGTCACACAAAGATTCCATCTTTGCCGCCTTCGGCGACGTGGCGCGCGGCCACACCGCGGGCCCCCCAGGTCAAGGCGCGATCTATGTCACCTACGACCGCGGTGACACTTGGGAAGAGATCGCGCTGCAAAAGCGCGGCACCAAATGGCTGCAACCGCCGGCGATTCGCGTGCTCTGGGCGGCAGCGGATGAGTAGAAGTGAATGGACTAATGGAGTGCTGGAGTAATGGATGGATGGGATTCCAAGACATCAGTTCGTTACTCCAGTACTCCAACACTCTAGTCTTTGAGGTGTGTCATGCGACGCTTCAACATCATTGAGCCCCGCTCGATCGACGACGCCTGTGAGATTCTCGCTGAGGACGAAGACGCCAAACTTATCGGCGGCGGCACGGCACTGTTGATTCTGATCAAGCACGGCATCCTGCTCCCTCAGACGTTGGTCAATTTAAAAAAAATCAACGACGCTGCAGAAATCACCTTCGATTCGACCAGCGGGTTGAGAGTCGGCGGGCTAGCGAGCATCTACGACGTCGAGAGCGCGCCGGCAGTGCGCGAGCACTATCCGCTGCTCGGCAAAGCCTGTCACGTCGTCGCGAATATTCGCATTCGCAACATGGCGACAATAGCCGGCAACTTGGCCCATGCCGACTCGCAGTCCGATCCGCCGACGGCGCTGGTAGCTTTCGACGCCAGCGTGGAGCTGAGCAAACGCGACGGCAAGAGAAGCGTTAAGCTTGCCGATTTTTTGATCGGCAGCTACGAGACGGTTTTGGCGCGCGATGAAATCCTTACTGCCGTGCTCGTGCCCCCGCCGCGCACCAATCTTACGGGCACCTACCTCAAATTCACGACGCGCTCTTCGGAAGATCGTCCTTGTGCCGGTGTGGCGGCGTGGGTCTGTCCTGCGAACGGTACTGCCGGCGAAGCGCGCGTTGTCGTCGGCGCGGTCTCGCCCGCTCCCGTGGTTTTGTCGGAACCGCTCGCCACGGGTCAAAGTCTGACAGCTGACATGATCGCGGAAATTTCTCGCAAAGCTGCCGCCGCAGTCGACCCGATCGATGATCTACGCGGCCCGGCGGACTATAAACGGCAACTTGTGCAGGTGCTGGTGCGGCGCGCATTGAATGAGTGCGTCACGGACTAACGTGACTGCGCCGCCTTTCCTGACGGAGGAGATTTCAATGAGCAGTCTAGGGCAAGATTTTGCGCGCGTCGACGGGCCGGCGAAGTTGCGCGGCTCGGCGCAGTTCACCGCCGATATCGAGATGCCGGGCATGTTGTACGCCAAAGTTTTGCGCAGCACCCATGCCCATGCGCGCCTGCTTCGCGTGGACGCTGGCAAAGCAGCGAAGTTGCCTGGCGTGGTGGCGGTGCTGACGCGGGATGATCTCAAGGGGATAAACGCCTACTTTGGCCCGGTGGTAAAGGATCAGCCGGTAGTGGCCATCGATCGGGTGAGATACGTCGGAGATATTATCGCGGCGGTGGCGGCGGAAGAAAAAGACGTGGCCGAGGAGGCGCTGGATCTGATCGAAGTCGACTATGAGCCTTTGCCTGCGGTCTTCAATCCGGTCGAAGCAATGAAGCCCGGCGCGCCGATTTTACATGGCGAGAGTGCCAAGTCCGAGAATCGCCTCGACCGCGATAACTTTCGCTACGAGAAAGGCAGCAATGTCTTGACCATCTATCACGCCGAGCAGGGCGATGTCGCCGCCGGTTTCAAGGAAGCGGATGAGATTTTTGAAGATGTCTACAGCTCCCAAAAAATTCAGCACGCGCATATCGAGCCGCACGCGGCGTTAGCTTGCTGGGAGCCGTCCGGCAAGCTGATCATCTATACGTCGACGCAGAATCCATCCTCAATCCGGGCGCAACTGGCGGAGCTTTTTAATCTGGCGCAATCCAAAGTGCGCGTGATCGTTCCTTATGTCGGCGGCGGCTACGGTGGCAAGGTGCATCCGCGGCTGGAGCCGTTAACGGCGACGCTGGCGCGCAAAGCGCACCGGCCGGTGCAGTGGGTGCTGAGCCGCGAAGAAGTGTTCTTGACTGCTCACTGTCACGCCTCTGTCGTTAAGATCAAGACCGGAGTCAAACGCGACGGGACGATCATCGCGCGCAAAGTGGAAGGATTTTATGACACCGGAGCTTACGCATTGACGGGGCCGTCGACAACCAAGAACGGCGGCGAAGTTTCGGGCGGGCCGTACCGGATAGCGCATCAGGATTTGACGACGTACTGCGTGTACACCAACACACCGCCGACCGGGCCGTACCGCGGCTTTGGCGTGCCGCAGGTATGCTGGGCGTACGAGTCGCAGATGGATGATATTGCCCGGCGGTTGGGGATCGATCCGTTGGAGCTGCGGCTCAAGAACCTCGTGCAAGAAGGCGATCGGTTTGTCACCGGCGACACGCTGGTTTCGGTGGGGATCAGCGACTGTTTGAAGAGAGCCGCCCAAGCCGTGGGGTGGCGAGGAAGAGAAGA
>QHOF01000233.1:5403-10268 GCA_003219335.1 Verrucomicrobiota bacterium
ACGAGCAGCGTTGAGATTGGCCAGGGGACGCACACCTCACTGGCGCAGATTATCGCCGAAGAGCTGGGGATATCGGCCGAGCGAGTGAGCGTGACATTTCCCGACACCGATGTGACACCGTTCGATCAATCGACGAGTTCGAGCCGGACGATTTTTACGATGGGGAGTGCGGCGCGGCAGGCGGCGGGACAGATACGCCAGCAATTGCTGGAGATCGGCAGCCATGCGTTTGAGGCGAACGTTGAAGATTTGGAACTGCGCGACGGCTGTCTTCAGATTAAAGGAGCGCCGGAGAAGCGACGGACGATCTCGCAGTTGTTTCAGGCGCACTACGGGGCGGCGGTGGGGAGCATGGCGGCGAGCTACGACAACCAGACGCGCGGGGGGGTTGATCCGAAGACAGGCAAAGGGAAAGCGTCGGCATTTTTCTTTTTATCGGCGTGCGCGGCGGAAATGGCAGTGGACACGGAGACGGGCAAGGTGACGATTGAGAAGATCGTTTCGGCGGTTGACGCTGGCAAGGCGGTCAATCCGAAGCAATGTCACATGCAGAATGAAGGGTCGATGATCATGTCGTTGGGATCGAGATGGTGTTCAACAGTGGGCAGCCGATCAACGCGACGTTTTTAGAGTACATGCCGCCGTCGATGAAGGATCATCCGCGGCAGTTTCAATCGCTAATCGTAGAGACACCGCATCCTGAGGGGCCGTATGGGGCGAAGGGAGTGGGAGAGGCGGCGTTGGGGCCGGTGGAGCCGGCAATCGGCAATGCGATCGCCAATGCGTTAGGAGGGCGGCGGATCAGAGATTTACCGCTGCGGCCCGATCGCATCTTAGCTACGGTGCAGAACAAATGAGGAAAACTGCCATGAAGATCGAAATACGCGTGCTGGTTAATGGGCGTGAGATCGACGCCGCGGTGAAACCGAACCAGACTCTGTTGGAATGGTTGCGTGACGACCTGCGCTTGCGCGGCAGTCGGGAAGGCTGCGGCGTCGGCGTGTGCGGCTCGTGCACGGTGCTGGTCGATGGCCGCCCGGTTAGTTCTTGTTTGATGTTGGCGACCAACGCCGAAGGCAAAGAGATTCAAACGATCGAGGGCTTGGCGCCAGGCGACGATCTCGATCCGGTGCAACAGGCATTTTTAGAACACTCGGCATTCCAGTGCGGCTATTGCACCAGCGGCATGATCATGGCGACCAAGGCGCTGATGGCAAGCAATCCCAAACCGACGGAAGAAGAGGTGCGCGATTATTTATCGGGCAATATCTGCCGCTGCGGCACCTATCAAGAAGTGATGGCCGCGATCAAAAGCTTGTGCGAAAAGAATGCTTGAAGAGAGTCTGAGGAGAGCAACGATTATGCAGGAGGCAAAGATTCGCGAGCATTCGACCTCGGTTATTCTCTCGTTTGCAACGGTATTGCTGTGCGCGGCAATCTCCTACGCCGATCCAGTAGAAGATTTTTACCGTGCCAAGCAAGTGCGTTTTATCACTGCTTACTCGGCGGGCGGGCTATTCGACACGGCGACGCGGATCTTTGCGCGCCACATCGGCAAGTTCATCCCCGGCAAACCCAACGTCTGGGTTGATAATATGACCGGCGCTGGCGGTCTGATCGCGACCAATTACCTGGCCAACAACGCGCCGCGTGATGGATCGGTCTTGTTGAATCTTGACGGCGCGCTGCTGCGACTTCAAGCGCTGGGCAATCCCGCCGCTAAATTCGATGCGCGGCAATTCAACTGGCTACCCTCCCCCGGGCCGGATATTCAAGTGTGTTGGGTCGGCAAACAGAGCAGTTGGCATAGCGTCACCGAGGCTTTTAGCAGTTCGAAAGAACTGAAGATGGGCGGTCTTGCGCCAGGAACCTTTCCTTCGGACAATGCGCGCGCTCTTCAGACCGCGCTCGGCATCAATCTCAAAATCGTCGATGGCTTCAAAGGCGTGACCGAAATCCGCCTCGCCAGCGAGAGCGGCGAGGTGGACGGTTCCTGTTCTTCCTATGAGGGTGTCGTTCGTTCGTTTCCGAAGGAGCTCAAAAGCGGCGAGATCAGAGTGATCGCGCAGATCGGCGAGAAGCCGTGGCCGGGGCTGGAGAACGTGCCCAATGCCATCGATTTAGCCAAGAGCGAGCGCAGCAAGTGGCTGCTCCGAGTCGCCGTGATTGGTCCCAACGACATCAACCGTTTGTTCACGCTTCCTCCCGGCATCCCCTCCGAGCGAGTGGCGGCGATGCGCAAAGCGTTCGACGCGACCTTTGCCGATGCGGACTTTCAAGGGGAGATCGAGAAAGCCCGAGTCGTGCTGCGCCGCATATCGGTCGAGCGGATCAAAGAGGTCGCACTGCAGTGGCTGGATATGCCGGCGGCGGACAAAAAGGAGCTGCAAAAGATTCTGCGCATTAACTGACCGAGAGGCATACAAACTCGCTGTGGAAGTACATTGTCGGAAGATGACTCTTTGCCGCAAGCTCCACAAGACGCTTTCTGTGACGCTCTAGAATGGGACTGGGTGGGATATTCAGCGCACCGGCGCGCTGACTCGTTGCTGTTCTGAATGCGCTCTCCAAATCCGGATCGGAACCCTCTATCTTAATTGACTGGAGTTTGATGCCTAAAGCCTCTGCCGCTAGCTGTGTTTCTTGCAAAACCTCAGTCACCGTATTTGCATCGACGAACATTGCCACACGGGAAATCCTAGGAAACGACTCCTTCAACAACTCTAGCCTTTTTCCACTTAGCTGTCGTGCGATTTGACCAGCTCTGCTGCGAGTTCGGGAAACCGATCAAACTTTCCCTCTGCAAATCGATAGTCAATGACAATGTTTTCCCCTCGATGTGGTCTAGGTCGCGCAGAGCTTGTCGGAATGCGTCGAGACGAGATGAATCAGCGGAGGCGGATTGGGATGATAAATACCCGATACGAGGAACTTTCTTTGTCTGCTGCGCCTGAGCTGAAAAGCTAAACGCAAAGAGCGCAACGAATATCACAACACAGGGAATGTCTTTCATCGTTTTATTCTCACGCCTCACCGAATGACTTTATCCGCCCGGTACAGCACCGACTCCGGAATCGTCAGACCGATCTGCTTTGCCGTCTTGAGATTGATCACGAACTCGAACTTCGTCGGTTGCTCCAAGATCCGTTCGAATTCCGTAGTGATTCAACCGCTCCCTAACCTCATCGTCGGTTAATTCCTTGTTCGTGATCGAGAAGGGATCAATCGCCGGCAAGAAAAACAATTGCGGCGTTTTGAGATCCTGCCGGTACTCTTGAAACGGAAGGATGAGCTGGTTCAAAAGAAAATCATCCCACAGGCGACCTACGATAAGATAAAAGATCAGATCATAGCCAAGCAGAGCAAATAACGGCTAATAGAGAATGCGGAGTTTTATCAAACTGTGAAGCTATTTCGGGGTCTCGCTCTTTTTCTCACCTCTATCTTCATTCCGGGGAGCTACTCCGCTTCGCCATGTGAAATCGCGGCCGGTTCCATTCTCCCGCAGATTGAATCCTATAGAGCACATAAGAGCTTTCGCCAGCTTTGATTTTCCCCAGCTTTGATCAGACCAGCTTGAACCCTTAAAGAGAGACAGGAAAATATTTCTCAGAGGGGAAAATGAACAATGTGGAGCCAGCCATCTTTGCGATGATTCGCCAAGGATGTTAGCTGACTTTTTTGTCTCTGGGGATCTCAGTCATTTTCGATCAAGGAGGAAAAACAAGATGTTTCGCATTGATGAGTTTATTGAAGAGTGTCGTAAGGCTTTAAAAGAAACCAACGCTCATTCAGCAGTGGAGGAGATTGTCGAAAGAACCGTTTCCGATCCCAATGATGTGATAAAGGGCCTCGGTGAACCAAAACGGGCAGGCGTACAAACTTTGTATCGTTCCGCCGACCTGACGATAATTAATTTTACCTGGGGGCTGAGAATGTCCCTTCCTCCACACGATCATCGCATGTGGGCCGTAATCGGACTTTATGGCGGCAAAGAAGACAACACGTTTTATCGACGCAGTCCAAACGGACTTCTACGGAGTGGCGCAAAAGAGCTGAGTGCAAAGGATGCTTGTCCGCTTGGTGCTGCTGTTATTCATTCGGTGATCAATCCGCTCGATAAACTCACAGCGGCGATTCATGTCTATGGCGGCGACTATTTCGGTGTGCCTAGAAGCCAATGGGACGCGAAGACCCTCGAAGAGCAACCTTTTGATGTGGAGTACATAATAAGCCTATTCGAGGAATCAAATAGGGCACTCGAGGCCAAGGGTGAGTAGCTCAACCCGGCCGTAGAACTTTGAATTCATTGTTAACATCAATCAAATTTCAGGCTACCGTCTTAACCGGATCTTTCGGATGCATCAGAAAATGAACAAAAGAAGATGAGAAATCGCACGAATATACTGTGGCAATAGAGAAATGGGGAGTTTAGGCGGACTACAAGCCGCTTAAGAGATCGTTTCTTCTGAACGACGCTGTCAGCCGAGTGAGGAAGCACACAATTATTCAGGCTTAGGGCGAAACGATCTGCGTTCTTCGAAAAGGACGCCCGTTCGAGATTTTAGTTTGTGCCGGCCTCTTCACCTTCATCCACCCCTATAATAAATAGCATCCTCGATCCCGTGTAGAGAAGACCCTCAATTGTGAGAACCTTACCCGCGATCTTTGGGCTCTTCAAACGACGAATAAGGTCATCGGGACCAACGAAATGTACTAAAGAAGGAAAGAGGCGTTGAAGGGTAGCCCTATTGAGGCCAACGCTTCCGACAATCTCCATTTTGTCAAGCAGGAAGGTCAACCTTTCTTTTCCAATAATGACATCAAGATTTTCCAGCAAGCCCTTCCGACTTTGGTCTTTCATC
>QHOF01000217.1 GCA_003219335.1 Verrucomicrobiota bacterium
TGGCGGGAAAGTAGCGCATGCCTCTGGGTTGTGGACTCGCGTCTCGCATCTTGACACTCATCTGAGGGCACCAGAACGATTACGAGCAAGAGCAGGAGTAGGAGTTACATGGCGAAGGAAAATACCAAGATCGAGGACTACGCATTTCTTAGCGATACACAGACTGGCGCGCTGGTGAGCCGCGACGGTTGTGTGGATTGGCTTTGTTTTCCGCGGTTCGATTCGCCGGCGTGTTTTGCATCGCTGCTGGGCGACGCGAAAAACGGTCACTGGCGGTTTTTTCCTGCGGAAGAAATGGTAGAGACACGTCGCCACTACCGTGGCGATACACTCATCCTCGAGACGGAGATCGCCACAAAAAGCGGCACGGTGCGCCTGATCGATTTCATGCCGCCGCGCGGCGAAAATCCGGACATCATCCGCATCGTCGAAGGCGTGCGCGGCAAAGTCCCGATGCAGATGGAACTCATCATCCGCTTCGATTACGGGCAGATCGTGCCCTGGGTGCGCAAACGCAAACAACACGACGGGCTGGAAGCTATTGCCGGGCCCGATGGATTGATCTTGCGAACACCGGTTGAAACGCACGGGGAAGATTTAACCACCGTGGCCGAGTTTACCGTGACAAAAGGTGATCGAATCCCGTTTGTGCTTACGTGGTTTGCTTCTCACACTGATCCGCCGAGAAAGGTGAATGCCGAGCACGCGTTGCGTGACACGGAAAAATTCTGGGGCGATTGGACGACGCAATTTAAAGGTGAAGGCAAATGGCGCGATGCGGTGGTGCGCTCACTCATCACGCTGAAAGGGTTGACCTATGCGCCTACTGGCGGCCTGGTAGCAGCGCTGACCACCTCGTTACCGGAGCAAATAGGAGGTGTTCGCAACTGGGACTATCGCTACTGCTGGTTGCGAGACGCGGCGCTGATTTTGCTCGCGTTAATGCGTGCGGGCTATCGCGATGAAGCCACATCCTGGCGGCAATGGCTGTTGCGCGCGATCGCGGGCAGCCCAGCACAAATGCAAACGATCTACGGCGTGCGAGGCGAACGCCGCTTGGACGAATACGAGATTCCGTGGCTGGCAGGCTATGAAAACTCCAGGCCGGTGCGTATCGGTAATGCAGCTTCAAATCAGTTTCAGCTGGACGTCTATGGCGAAGTGTTGGCCGCAATGTGGCAGGCTGATCGTGCCGGAATCAAAATGAGCGAGCCCGAGTGGGCGCTCATGGTCGAGCTCATGAAATTCCTGGAATCGCACTGGCAAGAGCCGGATGAGGGAATTTGGGAAGTCCGCGGCGGTCGCCAGCATTTTACCCACTCGAAAATGATGGCGTGGCTGGCGTTCGATCGCGCGATTAAGCTGGTGGAGGACTGCGGCTGCGCAGCAAGCGAGCACTTTTCTCGCTGGCGAAAAATTCGGGACCAAATCCACGCGCAAGTTTGCGACCGCGGCTATAACACGAAGAAGAAGGCTTTCACGCAGGTTTATGGATCTGATGCCATTGACGCAAGCCTCCTCACAATGCCGCTTGTCGGGTTTCTGCCGGTCACTGATAAGCGCGTCCGCGGAACGATCGAAGCGATTGAACGCGAACTAATGCAAGACGGCCTGGTGCGACGCTATCGGCCGCAGGAAACGGGCGTCGATGGATTACCAGGCACCGAAGGAGTGTTTCTTCCCTGCTCTTTCTGGCTGGCCATGTGCTGGCACCTCCTTGGCAGGAAAAAAGAAGCGCGCGAATTATTCGAGCGCCTGCTGGATCTGCGCAACGAGCTGGGGCTGCTCTCTGAAGAGTATGATCCGCGCAAGAAGCGTCAGCTGGGAAATTTTCCTCAGGCTTTCTCGCACGTCGCGCTGGTAAGTTGTGCCCGAATGCTGGGCGAAGAGGAAGTGTTGCCTGGATGATATCATCAGGTCCGCGTCGAAGTAACTTAGGCTTCCAGTCCCCCGCGGGACGGATTCGCCGTGGCGAACCTGACAGGTCGTGCAGGCTTCCCAGCCTACTCCTTTGCGACCAGGCAGGATGCCCGTTCGACGGACAGGCAGGATGCCTGTGTTACGTGCAGCGTCTTTGCCGCTAAGCGCCGCCCGAAGAAACAAGCCGCCGGATCAAATCGTCGATAGTAACAATGCCGCGAAAATTCTTTTTTCGATCGAGAACAGCAGCCAGCGCTAGCCGGGCGGCGCGGAGTTGCTGCACAACGCGGTAGGCTGGCTCCTCTTCGGTGGTGGTGACAATGCGCCGGATATAACTGCCCAGCGGTTTGTTTCCGTTTTGGTCGAGCAGGATATCCAGGACGTTCACCAACCCAGCCGGTTGTCCATCCGGCGCAACCACCGGAAAACGATCTAGACCGGAGGAAGCGCCAAGCTCGATTGCTTCCTGAGTTGACGCACCTGGCGGCAAGGTGACGACTTTCGCCAACCGCAGCATTACGTCGCGAACTTTGATGCTGCGAAAGTCCACCACCCTATGGATCATCGCGCGCTCGGTCGCGCTCAGAGCGCCTTGGCGCTCGCTTTCGGTGGTGATCTGCTTTAGCTCTTCGCGCCCGGCAAACAGCCGTGCTCGTTTTTTAGTCCGAGCCGGCAGGAGCAGCTTGGTCAATCGTGCGCCGAGTTCCAGCAACGGCGAAAACAGGATTGACACGAGTTCCAGCACTCCGGCAAGCCGGGCCAGCGCGCGAAACGGAAACCGCCGGAACAGCGATTTAGGAAGGACCGACAGGAAAAACAGATAGACCGGAAGCGCAATCGCCAGGGAGAAAAAGAACCCGGCGTAGCCACACGCCCTGACCAGCTCGCGCGTCAGCAGGAGCAGACCGAGTATATCAGCCGCATTCGTGACGAGCAGAACGGTGCCGAGCAAACGCTCCGGGTGCTTTAGCAAGCGATTCAACCGCAAGGCCGCCGGCACGCGGCGCTTCACATTCTGCCGCAACCGCACCGGATCGATCGAGAGCAGTCCGCTTTCAATTCCGTTAAAGAAAAACGAAACAATCCAGCAACAAAAAATGACAAAGCCCACCATCATGCCGCAGCCTCGAATGCGTTCGTGTTCGTTGTTTTCTCCAGCAGAACTTCCTCAATTCTCTTGCGCCCTGCGCGATGCACCGTGATGGCAAGGCGCGCGATCTCCAGTTTTGTGCCGGAGGGCGGCAGATACCCGAGACGCGTAAAGACCAGGCCGCCGATCGTGTCGATTCCTTCCGCGTCAATCTGAAACCCGAGGTGATCGCTTAAATCGTCCAGGCGCGCGTTGCCGCTCACGAGAAATCTGCCGTTTCCGAGTGGCTCGATGTAAAGGGCGGCATCGCCTCGAGGCACTGCATCACTCAGGATCTCCTCCACAATGTCCTCCATGGTGATGATTCCTTCGGTGCCACCAAATTCGTCCACGACCACTCCCATTCCCTGGGGACGCGTCAGAAACAGCTTGAGCAACTCCAATGCACGCATCGTCTCGGGGACGAACGAGGGCGCGAGCAGTTTTTCGGTGTAATGCTCCGAAGGATCGAGCAGGAACAGTTTCACGTCGATGATTCCGAGGATTTGATCGGGTGTATCGGCATAAACCGGGACGCGCCGATGGCGTTTCTCCTTTAACCGCGCGATCGCCTCTTCATTGGTCAAATCATCGGGCAGCATGAAAGTATCCACCCGCGGCGTCATGCAGTCCTTGGCCGTTTTATCGCCCAGCTTGATGATTTCCTGGATCATCTCGGCTTCGCCTTCGTACAAGGCGCCCTCTTCTTGTCCCATCTCGACGAGGGTCTCCAGTTCCTCGTCGCTCAAGCGCGGGCGCGTGCGCAGATGCGCAGGCGTAACACGATCGAGCACATACGTGCTGACCGTCTCGAGTCCGTGGCCGATGCGGTCAAGGAGCGGCATTGATATTTGCAAGGTGAAGGCGCCGATGGCTGAGAGTCTATAGGGCGCCGAAAGCGCCAGGATTTTCGGAATCAAATCGCAGAGCAGCACCACAACGGCAAAGATCGCAATCCCGGCCAGCCACTGGGGGATGCGCCCTGCCAGCGGACCTTCCCACAAGAACACGAGGCACAACACGACCAGGACCACATTTACGAGTGCGTCGCCCAGCAGCAGAATGTTCAGAACGCGACGCGGATTTTCCCGGAACACTTGGATGAATTTCGTGAGCCGGG
>QHOF01000218.1:0-4276 GCA_003219335.1 Verrucomicrobiota bacterium
GGGTGGCACGCGCTCGGCATGGCGCTGATGAAACTCGGGCGGTTCGAAGAAGCGATCGAGGCGGGCAAAAAAGCGGTGGAACTTCGGCCTAACGACCAGATCGGCTGGACGAGTTTGTCGCTGTTTTACAATCGGGCCGGCAACATCAAGGAAGCCGAAGCGGCCGGGTCGAAGGCGAAGATTTTGTCGTGGGGCGGGAAGGTCGCGAAGGAATAGGGCGCTTTGTGATTTCAGAGATTCCTCGCTCCGTTCGGGGTGACAGGAAAAAGGGAGCGGGAAGATTGCAACCGAATAAGAACGTGTCGCGCTCAAGGAGTGACGGCTTCCCAGCCGTCACGTTTGAAACCGACGGCTGCCCAAGCCGTCGCTCCTTGAAGGATTTGATTCACCAGATGTTTACCCGCTTCTGCGCTGGTCTCACCATCGCTGAGCCGTCGGAAATGTTGAATGCCTTTTGGAATTCCGGGAGGTTTGAGAGCGGGCCGTCCACGCGATATTGCGCGGGCGAATGCGGATCGGTGGTCAATCGCAATTTCAAATCTTCATCGCGCTGCTTGGATTTCCAGATCGTCGCGTACGAGAGGAAGAACCGTTGCTCCGGGGTCAGGCCGTCGATTTTTTTCTCGCGCTCCTGCGGATTTTTATCGAGCGCTTTTTGCAGCGCCGCATAGGCGAGTTTCACGCCACCGAGGTCCGCGATGTTTTCCCCCTGAGTCAGCTCGCCGTTGACATGCATTCCAGGCAACGGCTCGTATGCATTGAACTGTTTTATGATGGCCTGTGAACGCTCTTTGAATTTCGCGGCCGACTGCGGCGTCCACCAGTCGCGCAGGTTACCGGCGGCATCGAATTGCCGGCCTTGATCGTCGAAACCGTGCGTCATTTCATGCCCAATGACCGCGCCGATTCCGCCGTAATTGACCGCATCATCTGCATTCGCGTAAAAGAAGGGCGGCTGAAGTATTCCCGCAGGGAACACGATCTCGTTCATGTGGGGCTCGTAATAGGCGTTGACGGTCGGCGGCGTCATACCCCAATCCGTGCGATCGACCGGCTTGCCGATCTTGTTAAGCTCGCGCGTCGATTCAAATTTTGCCGCGCGCATCGCGTTCAAAACAAAAGGCCCGCGATCGATGGGCAGCAGTGAGTAATCGAGCCATTTGTCGGGGTAACCGATTTTCACTCCCATGGCAGCCAGTTTCTTGAGCGCTTCGCGCTTGGTCGGCTCGTCCATCCAATCGAGCGTTTTGATGCGGTCGGCGAGCGCCTCTTTCAGATTGTTGACCAGCTCAAGCGCGCGTGCCTTCGCCTCGGGCAGGAAATAAAACGCCACGTACAATTTCCCGAGGGCCTCGCCAATTGCTCCATCGGTGGAAGCGATTACGCGTTTCCAGCGGGGTTTGATCTTTTCCGTGCCGCGCAGGATACGCTGGTTAAAGTTGAAGTCTTCATTGACGAAATCGTTGGAAAGCTCTGACGCAGCATCATTAACGAGATGCCAGCGCAAATACGCTTTCCAATCATCCAATGACGTGTCCTTGAACACCTGGTCGGCGGTTTTGAAAAATTCGGGCTGCTGCACGTTCACACCGGCGGGCTCCAGGACATCGATGTCCTTGAAATAATCGCTCCAATTCCAATCGGGCGTCAGTTGCTGAAGCTGGCGCACCTGCATTTTGTTGTAATTCTTCTGCGGATCGCGCAGCTGTACCTGGGTGCGAGAGGCTTGGGCGAGTTTCGTCTCGAGCGCGAGAATTTTCCTGGCATGATCAGCGGCCGCTTGTTGCGGTTCGCCGGTGAGGACCAGCACTTTGGTGACGTGCTCGACGTATTGGTCGCGCAACTTTTTCGAAGCGTCGTCCGTCTTCGTGTAATAGTCGCGATCCGGCAGACCCAGCCCGCCCTGAGCCGCTTGGGCGATATCGTGCGTGCTGTCCTTCGCGTCCTGGCCGGAGCCAAACTCGAAGAGGGCGCCTACGCCGATGCTGTGCAGGTGCGCGATCTCGTTGAGCAAGTCGTTGCGGTCTTTGAGTGAATCGATCTTTTTGAATTCCTCATCCCGCGGGTGGAGTCGCGCCGACTCGATCGTCTTCTCGTCCACGCCGCTGGCGTAGTAATCGCCCACCTTTTGTGTCTCCGGGGCCAGTCGTGGATCGACATGCGTGGTTTCGGTTTTTTCCGCAATGTCATGCAGCGCGTCGTTGTTGTTTTCGATCAGTTCGTTAAAGCTGCCCCAGCGCGAATATTCCGGCGGCATCTGCGTCCGTTTGATCCAAGCGCCGTTGGCGAACATGAAGAAATCATCCTGTGGTTTTACGGACAGGTCCCTGTTGCTCGGGTCCAGTGGCGGCGGATTTTTTTCGACCGGCGGTTGCGGCTCAGCGCGCAAACCGGCGGCACACAGAAACGAAATGATGATTGCGACAAATGACTTCATGGGTTTCGAAGATAAACGAAATGTTCCGGATTGTTTAATCCGGATTAGACCGCGCAAAGACAGTTCCGTTGAAGTGCATGCTCGTCGCTAGCGTTGGCATCTGCTGTAGCGGCGCTCTGTGAGCGCCGTCGCCAGAGGCAGTTCGTTCTATCGGCGGTCGCAGACCGCCGCTACAGGCTACAACTGCTCGATTTGGTATCCGCGTTTTTGCAACAACGCAATGACACTGCGCGGCCCGGAGAAATGAAGCGCGCCTGCGACAATCGCAGTCGGTTTGCCGCTTTTCAGTTCGGTCTCGATTCGCGAAACCCATTTCACATTTCGATTATCGACAAAACGAGCCGCAATGCTGGGGGCTTGCGTGCGCAGCCGCGCGTCGCCTGCCCAAAGCGCGTCCGTATCGCCCTTGCGCCATGCCTTGTGCATCCTGTCCAATTCCTTTGCGCCCTCCTTCGGCTGAGTAAGAGCGTCCCGCAGCATGAATTCGCCATCGCGATCTGACAGGCCACCCATGACTGCGACATGCTCATCAACCGACTCCAGGCCTCCGATCTCTTTTCCCGTCATTCTGGCGCGATCCACGAAATAATTGTCCAACCCATGCGAAGCGGAATTCTTGCTGTAGCTGGCCGGCGCGGCCAGGTGCTGTGCGATCCACCACGGTTTATAACGAAGCTCGTTGTCGAACCCTGCAACTCGTGCGCGCTTTCCGTGGTGCGAGTCTGCTTTGACAGTCAAAATATTTTGACGCAGCCAGGCGAAGAGTGCCGGGTCAATCTTCGAACGGATGTCCTGTCCCGGCGGATATTTGGCGGCTGCCTCAAATTTTTTTTCAAATTCGGCGTGCCGGCTCGGATCGAATTCCAAGACGATGCGTTTGCTGTCTCGCAACGCAATTTCGTATGCTGCGGGAAGGGGATAATCATTTTTGCTGAGCGCATGAATTGAGCCCACCAGATAAAATGGCGCTTTAGCATTGGTCACGCGCCAGACACAGCTTTTTGGGAGCTTTTCAGCGTGGGGAACTGCGATTGCAGATAAGGGCGTCAAACCCAGGATGAGTAACGCGAGCCAGGCGAGGTTAGTTCTTCGAAGGGGCAAAAACATTTCCGGTCTTTAGCCAAAAAAAAACTGCAAGTCAAATTCATGCGATCGCGTTCGTGAATTAATTTTGCAACGTGGCTGTGAAGCGCGCGCAAGGTCGAGCCGATTTGAGATTGAAGCCGTTTTTTGATACGCTAGTGCAACGATGACCGGAACGCCGCTGTCTTGGTTCAATGCGCTATTGCTCACGGCTGGCATCGTTCTGGCGCAAACGACGGCATTCGCTGCCGATGATTGGCAAATCATCAAGGTAAGCGGACACGATTACTTGAGCGTCGATAATATTTCTCGATTTTACGGTTTGCCTGCAGGCATCATTGCCGCCGGTGACAAAGCGCAGTTCGAGACGGTGAAGAATCCGCTGGAATTTGTCAGCGGCAGTCGTGAGACCATGATCAACGGCGTGCGCAGTTGGTTGTGTTTTCCCGTCATCGAACAGGACGGAAAATTTCTGGTGTCGCGCACGGACGTGGCCAAAACCATCGAGCCGCTGGTGCGGCCACACCGCGTTCCAAACGTCGGCAACATCCAGACGGTTGTCCTGGACCCGGGACATGGCGGCTCCGACAAAGGCCAGGTAAGCCGTTATGGATGCGAAAAAGATTTTGCGCTCGACGTGGCGCGCAAGGTGCGCCCGCTTTTACAAGCAAAAGGAGTGCGCGTGATCATGACGCGCGAGGGCGATTATTTTGTGCCGTTGGAAGTGCGCGCAAAGATCGCCAACGCCGCGCGCAA
>QHOF01000218.1:4440-7550 GCA_003219335.1 Verrucomicrobiota bacterium
CGCTCTCGGCCTGTATCTACCATTCGCTGCTCGGTCACATTCCTGATTACGACCGGGGCATCAAGCGCGCGCGGTTTGCTGTCCTGCGTCTGACGAAAGTGCCGGCGGTGCTGATCGAAGGCGGTTTCCTCACCGAGCGGGGCGAAAGCAAATTGATCGCGAACAAAGATTGGCGCGCAAAGCTGGCCGGCGCGATCAGTGTCGGAATTGAAAATTACCGGGCGCTGTCCATCAACAAGCAGCCGCCAATGTTAGTCGCCGATTATCGGCGGCAAACCAAGTTGGCGCCGATCGAACCCGTTAGCCAGGAAGGAAGTTTAAAGGAAGCCGATTCAAGTCTCATGAGCCTGGTTGGCGAGTCGGCATTTCTTTTGCCGCAGCAGACGTCACCGCCTAAACAAAAATCGTCCCTGGAATCCGCGCCCATTGTTCCGTGAGGTTCCTGTAGCAGCAGGCGGGTCGCGTGCAATCCTCCGCGCAGGCCAATAGCCTCAATTAGTCTCAGGTACGACGGCGAATGTTGTTTTTATCCATTGACCATTCTGGAAGTCCCCCTAGTCTCAAGCCGAAAAACAACCGAAAGGAACCTATGAAAAAATATATCACATGTGTAATCATCGCCTTCTTTGCCACGGTCGCCGTTTCGATCGCCGCGCCGCCGGACAAGGACGCGATGATGGAAAAAGAGAAAGCGGCCTGGCAGGCGTTTAAGGACAAAAAACCTGATGACTTCAAAAAGGTCGTGTCGGCAAAATTTTTGGGTGTCTATACTGAAGGCATGTCCGACATGCAAAAGGAATTGGCGGACATGCAGAAGTGGGACATGAAATCGTTCGCAATCAGCGATTATAAAGTGACGTCCGCTGGCCCGGATATATGTCTCACTACGTACAAAGTGGCTGTCGAAGGCACGTACGATGGGAAAGACCAATCCGGAACTTACAACGCCGGTTCTCTCTGGAAGAAACAGAAGGGACAATGGCAGGCAATCTTTCACACGAACGTCAAGGAAGAGAAGCCGTCGGCCGGTCAATGACCGAGCCTGTCGTTTGATCGACATCTTCTGGTAGGGACGCCGCGCCGCAGCGTCCGGACATCGCAGCGCGATGTCCCTACCATTGACTTCGTTCGCGGGGGTCTTATTCTGAACTCAAAGTGCGGGGGAGCCGCAATGGCTGAGAGTCTGGTCCCGTGACGGCGGGAGTGGAGACCCCTTGAACCTGATGCGGGTAATGCCGCCGAAGGGAGCGAGGGTCCGATACCGGACTGGCGATGTCAGCCATGCGATTTCCCGCGCATGGCTTTTTATTTTATGTACCACGGATTACACGGATGTCGCAGATGGCCGCAGTCCTCCGCTCCCTTGCTCGGGAGAGAATGGAGCGGTCGGGAACCGCGACATGGACGGCGCAGCCGCGAGGGCAGCAGTCGAGCGCCGCCGAAATACAACTTGAGGTGAGGCTGGATCGCCTATGAAAGAGAACAATGGGGCCGAAGAATCGAAAGCCGCAGAGGCGTCTCTTCCAAGTTCGGCGAAGGTTTATGTCAGCGGGAAATTGCATCCTGACATTCGTGTCCCGTTCCGCGAGATCACGCTCGCGCCGACGAAATCTCTGAACGGCGAAATTGAAGTCAATGAACCCGTGCGCGTTTATGACACGAGCGGCCCCTGGGGCGATCCGGATTTTCGCGGCGACGTTTCACAAGGACTTCCGCCTTTGCGCGCGAAATGGATCCGCGAGCGTGGCGACGTGGAAGAAATCGAAGGTCGCGCGGTGAAGCCGATTGATGACGGCTGGCTGTCGGAGGGTCATGCGCGTTCCGCGCAGCAGAAACACCGAACGCCGAACGCTCAACACCCAACGCCCAATGAGGATTCGTCATTCGTCATTCGTCATTCGTCATTGCCAATGCGGCGCCCTTTGCGCGCAAAGCCCGGCAAAGTCGTAACGCAATTGGCCTATGCGCGCAGGGGAATCATCACCCCAGAGATGGAATTTATCGCAATCCGCGAAAACTTGGGACGCGAAGCGCATCGCCAGTCCGGCTCGGACAAATTCGAAATTCGAAATTCAGACAATTGTTTCGACATTCGACATTCGACATTTGATATTGCCCGCAACGATTTACGGTTCGCTCACGCCGGAGAGAGCCTTGGTGCAAACATCCCTGACGAAATAACACCGGAGTTTGTGCGGGCTGAGGTTGCGCGCGGCCGCGCCATCATCCCGGCCAACATCAATCACCCCGAATCCGAGCCGATGATCATCGGCCGGAATTTCCTAGTTAAAATCAACGCTAACATCGGTAACAGCGCCGTCGCGTCATCGAGCGAGGAAGAAGTCGAAAAGATGCGTTGGGCTACTAAATGGGGAGCCGACACGGTGATGGACCTCAGCACCGGCAAAAACATTCACGCGACGCGCGAATGGATCATTCGCAACAGTCCCGTGCCCATCGGCACCGTGCCAATTTATCAGGCGGTGGAAAAAGTCGGCGGCCGTGCGGAGGAACTGACATGGGAAATCTATCGTGACACGTTAGCTGAGCAAGGTGTGGATTATTTTACGGTTCACGCGGGAGTGCTTTTGCGCTACATTCCACTCACCGCGCACCGCGCTACCGGCGTCGTCTCGCGCGGGGGCTCGATCATGGCCAAATGGTGCCTCGCGCATCATCAGGAAAGTTTTCTCTACACACATTGGGACGAAATCTGCGAGATCATGGCCGCGTACGACATCAGCTTTTCTATCGGTGATGGCCTCAGGCCAGGCAGTATTGCTGACGCAAATGATGAGGCCCAATTCGCGGAGCTATACACTCAAGGAGAACTCACGAAGCGGGCGTGGGCGCAACACGTGCAGGTGATGAACGAAGGCCCGGGCCACATCCCGATGCACATGATCAAGGAGAACATGGAGAAACAACTCGAGTGGTGCGACGAAGCGCCGTTCTACACGCTGGGTCCGCTGACGACCGACATCGCGCCCGGCTACGATCACATCACCAGTGCGATCGGCGCGGCCATAATCGGCTGGTACGGCACCGCCATGCTTTGTTACGTAACGCCGAAAGAACATCTGGGCTTACCGAACAAGAAAGACGTCAAA
>QHOF01000219.1 GCA_003219335.1 Verrucomicrobiota bacterium
TAGCGGCGGAGGGAGGGAAACCTGGCATAGCGCACGTAGGCGCCGAGCGTAAGCATGAAGAAAACGGCGCTCAACACATCCTTGCGCTCGGAAATCCACGCCACCGATTCGACGCGCAGCGGGTGGATCGCAAAAACTGCGGCGACGAATGCGCTCTGCCATATGGCGCCGGTCATTTGCTGCAATACGAGAAACAACAGGACGACTGCGATCGTGTGGAGGACAATATTTGTTAAGTGATGTCCGCCGGCGCGAAGTCCCCACAACCGGCAATCCAGCATATGCGACATAGTCGTCAGCGGATGCCAATTGCCGGCATGCTTGCTGCTAAATGCGTGGATAAGTCCGTGGACGCTCAGCCCACTGGTGATGGTCGGATTCGCATAAACGTACCTATCATCGTCGAAATTGACGAAGTCGTAACGGACAGTTTGGCCAAACACCAGCCACGTAATTGCAACCAGGAAAACACAAATACCCAAAGCCTGGCAGCGTGCAGGCGACCTAGCCTGTGGTGAGCCTCCAAGAGCCATTAAAAGTAAATTTCCGGCTCAGTACCGAGAACCGCCACTAACGAAATCGCCGCGATGGTGTAGAGATCACTCGGAATCGCGACGCGATCATTCTTTCTCCGATGCCGAACTTTTTGCTTTCACCGCTTCATCGATCAGTGTGTGCACTCTCTCGGGGGTGCCATCCTTCGTTTCCACCACACGTTTGTCGATAAAGAGTGTCGGGGCGACTTTGACTCCCAGCGACTTCGCGCGGGCTTGATCGGACTCGATGCGTTCCCTGACTTTGTCGCTCTTCAAGTCTTTTCTAAACTGATTAAGATCGAGTCCGAGCGTTTCCGCGTAGGTATCAAATAGCATTTCCGCGTCGGTAGCACTACTCCAAACGGCCTGTTCCCGGAACAACATGTCGTGCATTTCCCAAAAACGGCCTTGCAGACCGGCCGCTTCGGCCGCTAGGGCGGCCTCGCGGGCCTGCTGGTGCATGGCGAGCGGAAAATTGCGAAAAATTTCCCGCACGTGTGGATGATACTCTTTTATCACCTGAGCGAGAAACGTGGCGACGTTCTTGCAGGACGGGCATTCGAAATCGCCGAATTCTTCAAGCGTGACCGAAGCGTCCGGGTTGCCACGAATATGAACGGATTTCGTCGTGCTCCTGCCGGACATCGTTTTATCTGCGGAGATGGTCAGGCGATGCGGCTGCATCGTTTGACACAGCAACGGACTGCCGGCAAGCGTGGTCAATGCGACCACACCAATAATAATGAAAGCGAGATAGCGTTTCATACAAGTAGGAGATCCCGCAATTGCGGGACGAGAAGCTTCGGCGCATGAGGAAGATCGTCAAATTTTTCGTGATGCTTCAGCGCTTTGTTCCGGACGGTGTGGCGAGCGGTAAGAAAAAGAATCGGCGCGCGGAATCCCGGCGCTTCAGTTAGCAGCCTCGCGACAACAAGCCAGTTCAAGCGTTCAAAAAAACTTTGAAAAAGCTTGTCAGACTTCAAAAAGTTTAGTAAACGCGACCTTAGACCTAACCAAACCAATGGAGAAACTAATGATTAAAAACGTGCTAAATAAGTTCGGATTCGTGCGCATCGCATTGGTAGCGAGCGTCGGATTTCCATTCATTGTAGCATCGAACGCGTTTGCGCAGGCACCGCCGCCCCCGGGGGCTGCTGCTCCGGCGCCTGCTGCGGAGGTCGAGCGGGTGATTGTGACCGGGTCGCTCATTCCGACCGCGGAAGAGGTCGGTCCGAACCCGGTGTTCAGTCTTAACCGCGACCTGATCAACAAATCAGGCGCAGGCACCACCACGGAACAACCGCTCCAGAGGCAGCCGGTGATGAACGGCGCCAACATTCCCGTTAACAATAACGGGACCAGCCAGTCCGGTCCATCTGGAACGGCTGCGCTTGCGCTGCGCGGTTTGGACCCTGGCGCCACCTTGATTCTAATCGACCGTCGTCGCGTCGCGCCGTTCCCGGGAGCCGCTAACTCCGGGTATGGTTACGTTGATCTAACGACCATTCCAATCACAGCGGTCCAGAGCATTGACATTTTGAAGGACGGTGCTTCGACCACTTACGGTGCGGATGCGGTTGCGGGCGTGGTGAACTTTAATCTGTATAAGGATTATCGGGGCGCGCAGGTGACCATCCAGTATGGGGACTCGGCCACCAACAACGGGACCGCTGACACAGACGAGGCCGAGTATAAGGCGGACATTCTCTTTGGGGTCGGCAACGATACAACGAGCATCACCGGTGATATCTTCTATTACAAGCATCACGACATGTTCAACCATGACCGGACCAACTCGCTGGTCCCGCCGTTCTTGAGTTCGAACTCGGTCCCGTATAACCTTCAGTTGTCACAGGCCGCCATCATAGCAGCGGGCGGGACCCCATTCCCTACCAGCAACCCGCTAGAGTTCGGCACGGCGCCGGACAATTCCAACGGATTAACTCCAGCAAGCGATTATATTTATTTCAACCGCCGCGTAAGGGGCAGCATTCTGCCTGGTTTCAATTTCAACCTGTATTCAAGCTCATATCCCAAACAGGAACGCTGGGGCGGTTATGCGGCTTTCGAGCATAAAATCTGCGACGATCAGTTGCGGATTTTTGGCGATTTCTACTATGTCGATGCCAAAACACACGATGAACTTGCGCCAATCGCCACGGGCAACTTCGAGACGCCGGGTCAGACAACGCTCTACATCCCGCCAACTACGGCCTTTACCGGAACACCGCCGTTCGGCGGGCCTACTTATGAGGAGGTTGGCGCCCCCGCGGGCGCGTTTAACCCGTTCAACCCGTTTGAGCAGATCATCTCGGGCGGCACGCGTGCGCGCTTTTTCGATTTTGGCAACCGCTTGATCGACAACGAGAACATCGCCGAACGTTTCACGGTCGGTGTCAAAGGCGACAAGCTGTTTAACGGAACCTGGGGCTACGATGGAGGGTTCGTGTACAGCCAAATCGAGCAGATTGCGCGGTTCCAAAGCGTCAATGTTCTGCGGTATGAGCAGATTCTGAACGCCAACGACGCGATTTTTAACCCCGCCTCGGGTTCATTCATCGGGCAGACGGTGCCGTACAACCCGTTTGGTGATTGGCAGCATGTCCCGCCCCCCGCGACCAATGCTCCGCTGCTTAACTTCGCGACGCTGAACACCAGGGACCTGCTCACGTCGAAGCTCGCCACGTTGGACTTGAACATTTACACCACGGACCTGTTTGATTTACCGGCAGGCGGCGTGGGGCTCGCATTTGGCGGTGTGTTTAGCCGGGAAAGTTACAGAGTCGATCCAGACGACCAGAACCGCCTCGGCCAGAACGCAGGCGTCGGCATGC
>QHOF01000220.1:0-4018 GCA_003219335.1 Verrucomicrobiota bacterium
TAGAGGTTCAGCTCTTTAGGAGCGGAATATTGATAGCAGTGGGCGCAAAACAGAGATCAAGCTTCGGAGGAGCAGCACACCACATTTCGCTCCTGGAGCTTTTCGAGATTTTTCAATGTATTTGCTATAAACGTTTCGCCCCTATGGGGCTGGTTTTCGTCCAAGCAAATCTGAAGCCGAACACAATTGGCAATGAGCATAAGCAAGAGTAAGAGATAGATCGCCAGGCATGGACGCCGATTACAAGGTGCGGCTGGCGGTCTTTGAAGGCCCGCTCGATCTTCTGCTTTACCTGATCAAGCAGGACGAGATCGACATCTACGACATTTCGCTCGAACGCATCACCGGCCAGTACCTCGAGTATCTTCAGGCATTCAAAGAGCTGAACATCGAACTTGCCGGCGAATTTATCGTGATGGCGGCCAACCTTATTTACCTGAAGAGCCGCAGCCTGCTGCCAATCGATCAACAGCCGCCCGAAGAGGACGCGGGGGAGGAGGATCCCCGCTGGGAATTAATCCGGCAACTGATCGAGTACAAGAAGTTCAAGGAAGCGGCGGCCGAACTGCATCTCCGCGCACTGGAACAGGAAAAAATCTTTGCGCGCGAAAGCGGCGCGTCCTCGGCTCTGCAGGAACCGTTGCGCTTGGGGGAAGTTGGAATTTTCCAACTGATCAGCGCTTTCCAAACGGTGATGAGACGAATCGAAGCGCGGCAGGACGTGCAGGAAATTTTTGGCGAGCGCTTTAGCGTTTCGGAGAAGATCGACGCGATTTTACAGCGTGTAGCGACCGGCGTCCCCCTGCGTTTTTCTGATCTGTTTGCGGCTGCCGCATCGCGTGTCGAAGTCGTGGTCACTTTTCTCGCGCTCCTGGAGCTGATTCGTCTCAAACAAGTACGTGCCGCTCAGAAAAACATTTTCGAAGAAATTGAAATCACAGCCGCGTAGTAACACAGCCATCTTGGCTGTGGGCCCGGCAGGCATCTTACCTGCCGAAAAACGCCACCAACCATGCCGCGAATTTTGATCGCTGGATGTGGTTACGTCGGCCAGGCGGCAGCCGATCTATTCCAGGCCGCAGGCTGGGCCGTGGAAGGTTGGACTCGTTCTCCGGAATGCGCAGCGGCGACGGCAGTGAGGCCGTATCTCGTGCGCAATGTCGATATCTCGCGACGCGCTCAGGTGGCTGAACACGCAGGATCGTTCGATGCAGTGATGCACTGCGCCAGTTCGCGCGGCGGGGATGCCGATGTTTATCGTCAAGTTTATGTCAACGGCGCACGCAATCTTCTCGAAGTGTTTGCCGGATCGAAAGCGCTGTTTACGAGCAGTACCAGTGTTTACGCGCAACGCGATGGCTCGTGGGTCACGGAAGAGAGCGAGACCAAACCCGCGCGCGAGACCGGTCGAATCCTGCTTGAAACGGAAACGCTGGTGCTCGACCGCGGCGGCATCGTCGCGCGGCTCGCTGGAATCTGTGGACCGCGACGGGCTGCTCTCTTGAGTAAATTTCTGAACGGCACTGCAGTCATTGATCCGGAAAACGATCGCTACGTTAACCAAGTGCACCGGGACGACATCGCGTCCGCACTTTTCTTTTTATTAGGTCGAAAGGAGGAGGGCGCCGAAATTTACAACGTCGTTGATGATCAGCCGATTCTGCAAACCGAATGCTACCGCTGGCTGGCGCAGAGATTGAATCGCCCGCTGCCGCCGATCGGAAAGCTAACCGATCAACGCAAGCGCGGGGACAGCAACAAACGCGTGAGCAACGCAAAGCTGCGTCGCCTGGGCTGGACACCGCAGTATCCGACATTCGCCGATTCGATGGAAACGAGCATCCTGCCGAGTTTCGCAGAAATTTTCAGCCGCAATACTCGATCCTAGCGCGGTTCAATCACGTGAAGTGATAAAGATGGAGGGCGGAGCTCTGCGACGCCTAACGAATGTTCGATGATCATTGCACGCGCGCACGGGCTCGCAGAGCTCGCCCCTCCATTTGCTGGGGGTAATAGAAGTTATCCGACGTGCGCAGCTTCGGCTGTCGCAAGGGTTGCTGCGGCATGCTCCTCATGCCGTTCCCCGAACAATTGGCGGATCACCTCTTCCACCGGCACTTCCTGGACGTTGATGTCGCTCACGTCGCAGGCTTCGAGCAATTGCCGGCAGGTTTCGGTGACTTTCGCGCGCGGAACTCTCAATTGCACCGAAACCGGCGTTTGCTCAGTCACTTCGCCAAATGCAGCGAGGTCGCGTTTTCCTTCCTTTTCAAAAGTAAGGCTGAGGATTTTGTATCCGGAAAAGCGATCCACGATTTCTGCAAGCGGTCCGTCGAAAAAGATTTTGCCGTGATCGATCACCAGCACGCGGTAGCAAAGCTCCTCGATGTCCTGCATGTAATGGCTCGTGAGCAATGTCACGATGTGATGTTGCTCGTTGTAAATGCGCAGAAACTCGCGCACCCGTTTTTGACTGACCACATCCAATCCGATTGTCGGCTCATCCAGGAACAGCACACGTGGCTCGTGAATGAGCGCGGCGATCAACTCCATTTTCATGCGTTCGCCCAGGGAAAGCTCGCGCACCATCACATTCATTTTGTCCCGCACTTCCAAAAGGTCCGATAATCCATCCACGACCTTTTGAAACCGCTGGCGATCGATCCCATAGATCGCCCGGTTGAGCTCGAGCGATTCCTGTGCAGGCAGGTCCCACCAGAGCGCATTCTTTTGTCCCATAAGCAGACTGAACTGCCGCTTCATCTCGTTGCGTCTTTCCCAAGGGACAAAGCCAAGCACGCGCGCATCACCCGAAGTCGGATTCAGCAAGCCGGAAAGCATTTTGAGCACGGTGGTTTTACCAGCGCCGTTTGGACCGAGAAAGCCGACAAACTCGCCTTCCTCGATTTGAAATGTGACCTGGTCCGCTGCTCGCGTCTCATCGTAGCGTCGCCATAGCAGGCCTTTCGTCGCGCCCCAGAGACCACGCTCTTTGCGGTAGGTGCGATAGACCTTCGTCAATTTGGAAGCTTCAATCGCTGGCATACGGCTTCACTGAAGCTACGTGGCAACGCTGGAGGAGCAAAATCACGCATCAGCAACGGCCGGATACTCTCGGCCGAATGGGAATCGCTTTCGTGGATGCGTTTGGAACAATCCCTCACCTTCATCCTTTCCCTTTGCCAAAGGGAGAGGTAATCAGCCATGCGGCGCTGCATGAATCTTCAGCACGATGAGCTGAGCCGTTCCGCCTCTCCCCGTTTGGGGAGAGGATTAGGTGAGGGGCGCCACCGCTACAGCACGTCATCAAGGCACGCGAGCAAATGTGAAACAGTCTCCTCGGTTTCATCTCCCATGTTTGAAAGCCGAAAAGTTTGGCCTCGAATCTTCCCGTAACCCGGATCAATCACCAAATGATGTTTCTCGCGCAGTTTCCGCGCGAACTCCAGCACATCGATGCCTTTGTTGTTTTTCACGCACGTGAGCGTCTTTGAGCGGAATCCTTGCTCGGCAAAAAATTCAAAGCCGGTGCGGCGCACCCATTCGTGCACCAGCGCATTCGTACGCGCATGTCGCTCAAAACGCGCTTCCAAACCTTCCTCGAAAATTTCGTCGAGCTTCGATTGCAACGCGTGGATGTGCGCGATGCTTGGTGTGCTCGGCGTCAGCCATTCCGCCTGTTCTTTTCTGAACTCCAGGAAATCAAAATAGAATCCGCGATTCGGAACCTTCGCTGCGCGCGCGAAAGCCCTCTGTGAAACGGAAAACAATGAGAAACCCGGTGGCAGCGCCAGCGCTTTTTGCGCGCCGGTGAGCATCACGTCGATCCTGAGCGCGTCCATCTCGATCTTGACTCCGGAGAATGACGAAACCGTATCGAGGATAAGCGCAACGTCGGGATACTTGGCGAGAATAGAGCAGGTTTCCCCCAGCGGATTCATCACGCCGGTCGAGGTTTCACTGTGTGTCAATGTGACGGTGTCGAACTTTCCAGTCGCCAATTGTCGATCGACTTCCT
>QHOF01000220.1:4023-4528 GCA_003219335.1 Verrucomicrobiota bacterium
TCTGGTCGATATGTTTTCCCCACTCCACCTGAAGCGGCTCGGCATTTTTCCCACAGCGCTTCGCCACATCGAACCATTTATCCGAGAACGCGCCGCACATGCAGCAAAGCACGCCGCGATCGACCACATTACGGATGGACGCTTCCATCACGCCCCACGCCGAGGAAGTGGAAAGAAACACCGGCTGCTTTGTGCCGAACAATGTCTGCAACTTTGGATGAATCGCGCGGTACAGATTTTTAAAATCTTGGCTCCGATGCCCAATCATCGGGCGCGAAAACGCCGCCCACGTTTTTTCCGAGACTTCAACCGGCCCGGGAATGAAAAGCTTGTCGTGCGGGTGCATGACAGGAACATCCAACATCCAACATCGAACATCCAATCTTAAAACTGTCGCAGAGTCCACTTGCTCGATGCAGCATCCAGACGTACGCGTGCATCAATGCACCGCCTGTTTGTTTCCGTCCTTCTCGCAGGCGCACTTGTGGCGCGCGCTGAATCGCCG
>QHOF01000220.1:4685-6400 GCA_003219335.1 Verrucomicrobiota bacterium
TCGCCGCGAATGGCGCCCGGCTTGGATGAAAATCGCGCGCCTGCCGACAAACGCGCGGATGGTCTCGGCGTCATCGACGCAGCAGCGCGCAAGTTGGTCGATCGCTGGCATGTCGGCTCGGACCCTGAACAATTCGCGATTTCCAGGGACGGAAGATTCGCATTCATCGCGAACGAAGACGACGCGAGCGCGTCAATTATCGATCTCGATTCCGGACAAACGCGCGGAAAAGTGAAAGTGTCTGAGGAACCCGAAGGCGTAGGCGTGAATCCGAGCAACGGCGAAGTGTATGTGACCTGCGAAGAAAAAGGCGAAGTGTTCGCCATCGATCCAGACCGACAGCGGGTAATCGCAAAAATCGATACCGGCGGGCGGCCACGTTCGGTTGTATTTCTGCCGGATGGCTCGCGCGCTTACGTCGCGTGCGAGAACGGCGGATATGTCGCCGTCATCGATGCGCGGTCGCATAAGCTAACGTCAAAAATCCAATTGCCCACAGGCTCGTTGCCGATGGGCACCGCGATTTCCAAAGATGGCAAAGAACTTTACGTCTCCACCGGTCGCGGAAACGCAGTCGCCATCATCGACATGCAAAAGGTCAACGCACAGCGGTCGCCTCTACTCTTCACAAGAGGAGAGGGGGAGGGTGAGGAGTTGATCGCCGCGATAATTCCCGTAGGAAATCGCGCCTGGGGAATCGCGCTCGATCCCAGCGGATCGAAGCTTTACACCGCAAACGGCGCATCAAACGACGTGTCCGTTGTCGATCTCAAATCACGCAAGGAACTGCACCGGATCAAAGTCGGCGACGGCCCTTGGGGAATCGCGATTGCAGGCGCTGGGAAGTAGCAACGAGCGGCGCGACTGAAAGAGGGACGCCAGTGTAACTATATACCGGAACGGTGATGTTCCGGCGGCCGTTTTTTTAACTTTTCGGCCAAAATGCTACTCTCGCTTCACCGGACTTACGACGGTGTGATTTGAATGAGCGTGGTCTCTCCCGCGGTTTGTAAGGTCCGCACTCTTTGCCGCCAACTCAAGACACAGTGTGGTTAGCTCCTTCAGTGCATCGTGGGATCGAATGTGTATCCCTGGGCTACGTCAATCAGGTTGAACAGCGAGCCGCCAATGCCAGAGACGGGAGGGACGGTGTTGGCAGGCTGCTGAAGCGTCATCGTGCTGGCGGTGACTTCGTGCAGGCGGTTATCAATCGCATCGGGCTCGTTCACATTGGAGAGCGGCACGTCAATCGTGATCGTGCCCTTGCGACCGGTCGTCGACAGGCAGTTCGCGGCCGGCAGTTGGGTGACACCGGGATATGTCAGGGTCACCCCGCCGCCGACTGCCTGCGCGGCGTTTTCGCCAGCAAAGCACTGTAAGGGGGCACCATTGAACGACTCGCCATAGACGAAGAAATTCTTTCCACCATTCGGATCCGTCGTGGATGGAACGAACCATTGCGTCAGCCAGACCAAATCCGGGTCCGGATCCTGAGTGATTGTCGGCGCGAAAGACAGGTTGTTTAGCTGCATTACCACCTGATAACAAGGGGCGGCGGCCGAACAAGGCGCCGTGGTGAGCAGGCTGACGCTGGAGTGGGTAATGTCGAGCTGGCGCATATTGGCGCTGCTAAGACCGTTTACTTCATACTTGCCGTCGCCGCTTGGGTCGGACACGGCGTTGAAGGGTGCCAGTCCCGAAATGTTTACTGGCGA
>QHOF01000221.1 GCA_003219335.1 Verrucomicrobiota bacterium
TGCCATCGTTGCCCGGATCAGGCTCGATCTGATTCACTGTCGCGCCTGTACCTGCCCAAGCCGTGATGGCAGGCTGCATCCGCGTAGTGGGGCCAACAGGCGAAAATGTGAAGTTGGTAGTGCCGGTGACTAAGAACTGACGGTAGGAAGCGTTGTTAAACATGTTGCACTGGTCCGGATGCGACTGGCACCAGGCGTATTCACTCGGGGCGATATATTGCGCTTCAGCAAAATAGGTCGCGCCCTGATTGAGCGTTGTGTTCAAATCATCGGCCTCAACACGAACACGATGCGATACGCCGTCGTGTACGTGGCCGGTGTGGTTGTTTGCGTTCGATGAGAAAGATCCGGTGAAAGGATTCACCCACGCGCGTGAACCTATCTGGCTTTGGTCCCCATTTAAGCCAGCAGAGTACGGGTCTGAGCATCCCGGGCAAAGATGGCTGCCCGTGGCGCAACCACTGGTGTTGCAGCCGAGACTGCAGTCGTCGCCTTCCAATGCGAAGAACGTGTGTTTCATCCAGGAGTGGCCGACTTGTTCAAAGCGCTCGTTATTACTGGTGCCGCCGCTCAGCCGATAAAAATTCTGCGGAAAGACTGGGTGATCGGTATCTGGCAATTGAAACCAATCGACTGGCTGGTCGCCGTTGTTACAGGAAGTGGTTGCCACCGCGAGACCAACCTGGGTCCCGGCGCTGCCCAGTTCCTCCACGTCGGGCAGCTCTCCAACAATGACGTCGGGCCCTGACACCAGCGTCGGTGTTTCTGCTCCGGCTGCGCCTCGTAGTGGTGGCATCACCATTGATTTCGTTTCGCCATTCACAATCTGCCTTGTCTCGATTGGCTGCATCACTGCGCCAATGGAAATTCTCCCAACGACGGCGCCCGCGTCTGTGGGCCGGCCGAGCGCGTTGGCAAACTCTTTTGAGATTAGAACCCGTCCACGCTGGATGCTGAGTAACTGCCCTTTGGCATCGTAACTGTATTGGTGTCCCTCGATGTTGAAAAACGTGAAGCCTGTTTTTGCGTCGCGCACAGCCAGATCGAACGGCTCGGCCGCAGGGATTTTTTCCACCACAAGCTGATTGATGGATACCCCTAGCTCAGCGGGGAGAGCTGTGGAGTATTGCGGGACAAGCGCCATTGAACCCTGCTCGGGTCCGCGCAGGAGATCGTTAAACACGAGAATGCTAAAGAACGAATTGGCCGCCACCGCGAAACGCAGGTGGTCCACTTTTGCAGCCAGTGAGCCGTCTCCGCTCAGCCGGTCCGTATCGAGATCCAGACTGACTGCTCCGCTTTCCACAATCATTTTTTGAAGCGTGCCGCTCGGGCCGTGGCTATCGGGCGCTTTTCGGGAGTTACTCCAGCCAGTCGCAGGCTGGCCGAAAAGCAAAACGAATGGGAGCACGAAAGCGGTGAGTGTTCTCTTTAGCATTGTCCGTTGATTCCTCCGGTTGTTCCTAGTGCTGGCACAGACGCAAGTAAAATCGCATTATGTCTCATGAGCAGATTGGAAACAAAGTAAATCTTACAAAAATTTGGTGACAATTCTTTTGGATATGACACGAGCCAGGCGAGGCGGTTGCGCTGTAGGGCGTCTGTGTCAGACGCCATTCAATCGGCGTTTCACAGAAACGCCCTACAATTCGTGGCACCGAAAACGTGAGCAATCACTGTTTGCCTTCCACCAGCGCAGCCGCTTCGCGATCGAGCGCGGCGTAATCGGGCTTGCGCGGTTGCAAATAAAATTCGTCGATCACGATCTGCACCAGCGCCGCGGCGGGGACAGCGAGAAAAACGCCCAGCAAACCGAACATGGTCGCGGTCGCCAGCGTAAAGAACAAAATGTTGACCGGATGCAGGCGCATCTCTTTGCCGAGCACGCCCGGCACAAGCACATTCAGCTCAACCTGGTACACCAGCACAATGGCCCCGAGCGCCAGCCAGAATTTTGTGGCGCCCATACTCAGTGCCACCAGCAAAATGGGAATGGAAACAAGAAATGCGCCGATGTTTGGCAGAAACTCGCCTAGGAACGCGAACACGCCAAAGATGAACGCCGGCTGCACGCCGATCAACCAAAGCAACACGCCGATAGAAACGCCGGTGATGACGCCGTTGATGGCGACGCCGCGCGCCCAGGCGGTCATTTGCCGCATGAGCCGCGCGAGCGTGCGATGCGCCTGTTTGCGGTAGCGATCAGGCGCCAGCGCCAGATACGCGGCCACCAGCGGGCGCGGCTTGACCAGCACAAAAACGAGCAACAAAATGGCGAAGATAAAACTGGCCACGCCGCCGACCAAACCGATCGTCGATCTCAGCAAAATGTTCCCCACCGTTCCCGCGGCTGAGCCGACCTTTCCGGCGATTTCCTCCGTCGGCGGCAATGCTTCGCGAACTGCTGGATAATTTCGGCTAAGCGATTCGATCCGGAGACGAATCCCATGCCAGATGTTGGGCGCGTTGCGCAGCAGTTCCTGGCCTTGCCTGGCCAGCGGCGGAATCGCAAAGACGATGATGGTGGTGGTGATAGCGACCAGCACGAGCATCAGCAGGATCACGCTGACAAAGCGCGGAATGCGATATTTGTGCAGCCAGACCACGATGGGGTTCAGGACCATTGCGATAAGGAACACCAGCGCGAACAGCAAGATCACCGGTTGCAGCGCCCGCAGGCTCACCCAGACGATGATCAACAAGAAAACCAGCCAGACGATGCGCCCCGCGCCGTGATAACTCAGCGGCGCATGCTGATCCTCGTGCTCGGGTTCCTTCATGGAATCATTTCTTACAGGAGGCAACGAAGAGAACAAAGATTTAAATAAAAGCGATGTAACCCTTTAACGCTGCAACCCTTCAACGTGGGCTAGCCCGTCAGGGCCTGGGCGCCGGTGTGGGACGATATCTCGGTGTCGGCACTGACCTCGGTGTTGGCGTTGGTCTTGCAGTGGCTGTGGCTGTTGGTGTAGCTGCAGTTGTAGCGGTAGCGGTAGCAGTAGCTGTCATTGTGGCTGTTGCTGTAGCTGTAGCTGTCGCCGTTGCCGTCGGCGTTGGTGACGGAGTTCCGCAAGGTAAGACGGTGTAGGCTTGTCCGCCAGTAGCTGCGCCACCCGTGCCGTTGCAGAAGTATTGCGTAAAGGTGGTATCGTTCTTTTGCACGCCCGCCGTGGCGCTGGTGTTGCCGTTGCCCACCGTCCCGTAAATTATATCGAAGCGACTCTGCCCCTCATACAACCTCAGCTCGTGGTTGGCCTTTAGCGCAGTGTTACCGGAATACACTGCGCGCCACTCAATGTTAAATACCCGATTGGGCGCCGTGCCGCTCACCGAGGTGAAAATGCCGCAGAGCCCGTTAGGATACCCCGTGCAGCCAGCCCGACCCAGATTATCCGTGCGTAGGTCGTCCCAGTACGGGAAGACACTGTAGTTGCGGTTGTGCCAGGGCAGGCAAACGTTAATAAAGGTGGAATCCATGGTTGTAAACTGGGCATTGCCGTTGGACGACACATTAACGGCCATGTAGGCCGTATCGTAGAGCGTGAATGAGAACGGCAACGCAATGTTGGTGACCACATCATCGCCGTGATTACCGGTGTCGGTCGCGCCGGGCACGATGCTGCCGCCGATCTGGGTTATCATATATCCAACGACGCAAGGTGTGGGCGTTGGAGTCGGTGTCGGCGTGGGGCTTGCCGTTGCTGTGGCAGTTGGTGCAGGCGAAGCGGTTGGACTTGGACCTGCTAGCTCCCTGTCGGTGAAGGCATCCTGCTGCTGCGTGCCGCCGATGGCCACGCGCCCGTCCACCCATGAAGAGAGATGCTTGCTGGTTATCGCGGAGCCGTAGTCGTAGTCACCCGCATAGCAGTCTACGACATTCGGGTCGGGCTGACCTGGCAGAGGCGAGACCACGTCTGAGTACGCCATGTCAGCCTGCCAGGTCACCCCGTTGTCGGTGGACTTGCGGCCCCACATCCTGTAGCAGGGGGTATTAACACCCGGCGTGCAACCTGTGCCCTCGCGTCCGTCGTACCACATCGCGAAGAGGCTGCCATTTGAGTTGACTGAG
>QHOF01000042.1:0-19704 GCA_003219335.1 Verrucomicrobiota bacterium
GATGGAGTCGACCGCAAAAATTAAGTCCATCACATCGATGACGATCAACGCTACACCGAGCGGTGTGAGCATCCAGCCATTGCCCACCCGCGCTTTGAAACGCTCGCCGTAAAATTCCGGGGTGATGGGAATCCAATTCCTACAAAAACGCATCACCAGGCTGTTCCCGAAGTCTGGTTCGCCGACCTTTCCAAAAAGCATTCGAATGGCGGTCACCAGCAAGAAGATTCCAAAGATGTAAAGAATGAAATGAAACCGCGACACCAAAGTCACGCCAAGCAAGATCATGATGCCGCGCATGACAAGGGCGCCCACAATTCCCCAAACGAGAGCGCGATGCTGCGCCATCGGCGGCACCTTGAAATAAGCGAAGATGATCACGAAAACGAAGATGTTATCGACGCTCAACGAGTATTCGATCACGTAGCCCGTGAGAAATTCGAGGGCTTTGTCCGGCCCGCGCAATTTCCACACTAGCAAATTGAAAAGAAGCGAGAGCACGATCCAGATGGCAGTGCGTTGGGTCGCGGCGCGCATGCTCAGTTCGCGTCCGCGGTGCTTGAATTGGGCGAGATCGATCGTCAGCGCGATAAAAACGCCCGCGGTGAACGCGAGCCAAAACCAGATGCTGGTCGTCACAGCGCGAGATTTTCACGCCGCGCGGCGCACGGCAATCGCAAATTGCGCGCATCTCGTACGACTTATGGCGTATATCCCATGAGATGATATTGTCTCCCCTGCAAAAAATGGACGTTGAACTACAAAAGCTTGTTGAATCGGGGAAGCTCACTTCCAAAGCCGGCGAGCAAATGGAGAAATTAAAGCCGGGCGCATTTTGTCTGCACAAAAGCTGGGGATTCGGTCGGGTGCGCGAATGGAACCTGCTACTCAATCAGATCGTGATCGACTTTGCGAGCAAGAAGTCTCATCCCATGCAAGTCCGGTACGCGGCGGAGAATCTCACGCCGCTTGCGCCGGAGCATTTTCTTGCACGCAAGGCGACCGACCTGGCGTCGATCAAAAATCTGGCCCGGGAAAATCCGGTCGCGCTCGTGCGAAATATTCTGGAAAGTTTGGACGGCAAAGCCAGCGCGGAGCAGATCGCTGAATGGCTGATCGGTGACGTGTTCACCGAAGCAGAGTGGAAACGGTGGTGGGAATCCACCAAGAAAGCGCTCAAGGCGAGCGGCGCTTTTTCTGTCCCCCCGAAGAAGAGCGATCCAATCCAAATCCGCGGCGAAGGCATATCGCAGGCTGACGAGCTGCTTGCCGCTTTCAACCATGCGCGACAGCCGAAAGAGCAAATCGCGGCGCTCGAGCAGATCATACGATCTCACCAGCAATTCAAGGAACCTGAAAAACAGCTTCAGCCGGTCATCGCGACGATTGAGAACATGGCCGCGCGCAACCAGAAAATGCATCCGGAGCTCGCGTTCGAGCTAATCATGGCGCGGGACGATTTGCTCGCGCGCATCCCATCCCTGCACACGACTCACATTGGTCTGACCCTTTTGAAACTGATTCTTGAGAAGGAAAAACGGTTGGAGACGGTCCTGCCGAAGTTGGCGGCGGCAAAAGAGAAGCGAATCTTGCAAGCGCTGCCGTCGGCGCTCGGTCCACTCTGGACGGAACGCGCCTTGCGTTTGATGCAAGCGAGCCACGGCCGCATGGTCGCGCAAATTCCGCGGATCTTAAGCGAAGGCGGACAACACGCTGAGCTTCGGGCTATGCTGGAGCGGAGCATCCGCGAACACTCAGCCACCAGCGAGATGCTTACCTGGCTGTGCGGCGAACGGGAAATCTGGAGCGAGCTCGTTACGCCGGAATTGCTCGGCGCGATTCTGTCGGCGCTGGAGCGGGAGCAGCACCACGCTCCGGGGCGTGCCAGCAAGTTACACCGCGTTTTGGTGGAAGACCGGCAATTGATTGGAGACATTTTCAAAGATGCCGATGTCGCTCTTGCGCGCGACGCCATGCGGCGACTCCAGCTAAGCCCTTTGTCCGATGAGCTGACGAAACGCTCGCTCCTGGCGCGGATCGTCAAAGTTTATCCGGAACTGGAAAGCATGATCACCGGCGGACAGCCGGAGGAGAAAAGCGCGGCGCTCATCGTTTCCTGGAGCAGCTTGGAAAAACGCAAAGCCGAATACGAAGAGCTGGTGAAAGTGAAAATTCCCGAGAACAGCAAAGAAATCGCGCTTGCTAGGTCGTATGGCGATTTGAGCGAAAATTTTGAATTCAAAGCGGCCAAGCAGATGCAAAGCGTCCTGATGCGACGCAAGGCCGAGCTCGAACAGATGCTGCACAACGCGCAGGGCACCTCATTTGACAATCCCGATACCTCGCGCGTTTCCATCGGCACAATAGTCACGCTGCGCAACATGGAGACGAATGAGGAAGAAACATATTCCATCCTGGGGGCATGGGATGGCAACCCTGAGCGTCACATCATTTCGTACCAGACCGCCATCGGCCAGGCGCTGCTTAGCCATGAGGTTAGCGACACTATTTCGATGAACACCGAGCACGGCGTCACTCAATTTACCATCGTATCAATCCAGCGTGCGCCGCGGGACCAGACTGCGCTTCCGCATGAGTCTGCCGTTGAAGCAGCGGTAGGCTGATTAGGCTGCGACATGCCTAAATGAGCAATTCGTAGGACAGAATACTCAGGCAATAGATTGCCGCGGTTTCCACTCGCAGGATGATCGGGCCGAGGGTAATTGGCAGGCAACCGTGGCGGCGCGCGAGCGCGAGCTCCGCAGGCGTGAAATCGCCCTCGGGACCAATAAGCATCAAGACGCTGCGAGGATGATCTCCCTGCTCATGTGAATAATCTGCCAGAATTTTCTTCAATTGCTGCGCATCAGGCTGGAGGGAACCAATCAGCCGAAGATCGAATGATCCCTCTGCGGCGGAAAAAAAATCGCCCAGTTTTCTTGGCGTATGGACGCGCGGCAGCCAGTTCTGACCGCATTGTTTGGCTGCTTCAATCGCGACCTGCTGCCATTTCGATTGTTTTTGCGCGGCGGTTTCGGGATCGACCTGCACAATGGTGCGGTCGGACATGATTGGCGCGATTTCGGCAGCGCCAATCTCGACAGCTTTCTGCACGATTAACTCCATATTTTTTCCTTTTGGAATTGCTTGTCCCAGAACGATCCGACAGCGCAGTGGCGGCGTTTCTGCTTCGTGCAGTTTTCGCAAGACAATTTCATCGTCGCCAAGATCGACAATTTCGGCGGTGATTTCGCGGCCTTGGCCATTGAAGAGGACAAGCTTCTCCCCAACTCGGCTCCGCAGGACGTCGCGCGCGTGGTGCGCTTCCGAGCCGCACAACGCGAACGCACGAGCGTCCCAGTTTTCCGGCGAGATGTAGAAACGATGCATGAGACCGGTGCGACTAATCGGACGTATGACAGCTGTCAGTAGTTAGACGCGATAAGCGAGTTCAAAGCCAGCACGTCTCTGAGCGATTTGCTTATCGGCAGCTCGATGTCACGCTCTTGCAGCGCCGCAATCACGGCTTCAGTGGGAATGTTTCCTACCAGCGCGTCCTGCGCGAATGGGCAGCCACCAAGGCCGCCGATGGCTGAATCAAACCGGCGACAGCCTGCGTCATACGCCGCGAGCACTTTTGCTGCGGCTTCCACAGGCACGCTGTGCAGATGCACGCCGATGTCGTAATCGGGATATTGAGTCACAACTGATTCAACCACGCGACGAACGAGATGGGGGCCGGCTACCCCGACGGTGTCGGCGAGTGAGATTGATCGGACACCGATGGGGGTCAATTTCCCTATTGCCTGGTGCACTTCATTTTCGTCCCATGGATCGCCATATGGATTTCCGAACGCCATCGAAATGTAAACGACCATACCGAGCCCAACGCTGTCCGCTTTTGTCTTAATCGATTGCAACACCTGGTAGCACTCTTCGGGCGTCTGGTTTTGGTTTTTGCGCAGAAACGTCTCCGAGACGGAGCACGGAAAGCCCAGGGTGGAAACTGCTTTGGTGGCGGTCGCACGCTCGGCGCCCTTCTCGTTTACCACGATGCCGATGATTTCGACGCCGTTGGGCAAATCGATTTGCTCCAGCACTTTCTCGCTGTCGGCCATTTGTGGAACGGCCTTCGGAGAAACAAAACTTACCGCATCGATGTGTTTGAACCCGGCCGCGATCAGAGCGCGCAGGTAACGCGCCTTCAGTTCGGTGGGGATTTGCCGCTTGAGACCCTGCCAAGCATCTCTCGGGCATTCGAGGAGTTTGACAGGCTTGCTAACCACGGAAATTGCGGCGCCTACTTGAAAATTCCTTCGCGCGTTCAAAGAAACTTTTGCGCATCGGAGTGTTTTCGTCTCCGCAAAGCGCTGCGAATTCCTCCAACTTGCGGCGTTGCTCGGCATTCAAGCGCGACGGCACCTCGACAATTAGGCGCGCAAACAAATCGCCATGGCCGCGGCCGCTGACGTTCACGATACCTTTCCCGCGCAGTTTGAACATTTGGCCGCTTTGCGTGCCGGCGGGTACTTTGAGATGCGCCTTGCCTTCGAGTGTCGGCGCATCAATTTCCCCGCCCAAGGCCGCAACGGAAAACGGGATCGACACTTCGCAGTACAAATCGTCGCCCTCGCGTTGAAAGATCTCGTGTTCCTTGATGTGGACGACCACGTAAAGGTCCCCTGGCGGAGCGCCCCCAATGCCTGCCTCGCCATTGCCTGGCGAGCGCAACCGGGTACCCTCCCTAATTCCAGCCGGAATTTTGAGCTTGATCCGGCTTGACTTCTCCACGCGTCCCTCGCCGCGGCACTTCTGGCACGGTTTTTCAATGATTTCACCAGCGCCGTGACAGCGGGGACATGTTTGCGAAATGTGAAAAAATCCACGTGAACTGACGACCTGACCACGGCCGCCGCAGGTGGGACAGCTGATTCTGCGCGAACCGGGTTCAGCGCCGCCGCCCTGGCATTTATCGCAGGTGTCGAGCTTCTCGATTTCGATCTGCTTCTCGGCGCCAAATGCTGCCTCTTCCAGTTTGATTTCCATGTCGTAACGCAGATCCGATCCGCGGCGCCGATCTTCTCTGCGCATTCCGCCACCGAAGAACGTGTCGAAAATTCCACCGCCGAATCCGCCTCCGCCGAACACTTCACGGAAAATTTCGAACGGATCATGGAAAACACCGCCGCCGAAACCGGCACCGCCTGGGGCGAACGCGGCGTGGCCGAATCGATCATAAGCAGCGCGTTTGTCCAGGTCCATGAGGACATCGTATGCTTCGCCTAGCTCTTTAAATTTTTCCTCGGCGTGCGGGTCCTCCGGGTTTTTATCCGGGTGAAATTTTACTGCGAGTTTGCGATACGCGCGTTTGATCTCCTCATCGGTGGCATTTCTTCCAACGCCCAGCACCTCGTAGTAATCGCGTTTCTCAGTTTCCATGCAGCGATGAGTCCTATCTGACACCTATGAAACTAATAAGCGAAGCAAGCAAGAATGCTCACTTCTTCGCAGGGCCGCTGGAAACAATTACACGCGCAGGTCGCAGTAACCGATCTTTAAAGCGATAGCCCCGTCGGGCCTGGCGAATGACCGTTCCTTCGGGAGAGTCGCTCGGCTCATGCGCAATTGCTTCGTGCAGGTTGGGATCAAACGTTTTGCCTTCGGCCTCGATCGGTTGCAGCCCATTTTCCGCCAGCAAATCGCTAAGTTGTTTTTGTACAAGAATCATCCCCGAATAAATTGGAGATTGTTCCCCCCGCTCTTTTGCGGCGGCGAGACCAAGCTCAAAATTATCGATAATCGATACTAACCGCTCGAGCAACGCGCTGTTGGCGTATTTGATCGCCTCCGCCTTTTCGCGCGCCGAACGTTTTTTATAATTCTCGAAATCAGCCTGGCTGCGCAATGCCAGATCGCGGAACCGATCGAGATCGCCTTGCAAGCCGGCCATGGCATCTTCCGCCTCAGCTTGCTGGGGATCAGTCGCTGGCGCTGCCGGCGAAGGCATCGGCTTTGCGGAGACCGATCTCTTCATTGAATTCTCTTGTTCGGAAGCAGGAACCTTTTTCATGTTTTGCGGATGGCAATCACGGTGATGTCGTCGTTTTGAGGCTCCGAGCCGGTAAAGTCGCGCACGTCCTCAATGATTTTCTTTACAATCGCCTGGGCGCCATCGTTCGCGCTGGCGCGGACCGATTGCATCATGCGATCGAGACCGAACTCGTCTCCCTCGGTATTGAGCGTTTCGGTCACGCCGTCGGTGTAGAGAACGAGGCAATCATCGCGCTCGAGCGCGACGGCGAAATCAACTGTAAGCCTATCAAACACGTTACCGCTGTCAATTCCCACGACCATCCCCGGCGGTTTTACCGGTGTAACACTTTGTGACTGCCGCTTGTAAAGGAGCGGCGCATCATGTCCGGCTCGCGCAAGGACAACGCCATTGCGTTGGTGATCCAGAATAAGATAGGCCATGCTGATGAACATGTCTTCCCTGATATCGGGATAAAGCTGGCGGTTCACTTTTCGCAAGACATCCGCCGGGGACGGATTGCGAGCCGCTTCAGCGCGCAACACGCTCCGACAAATCGCCATGATCAGGGACGCCGGGACGCCCTTGCCCGAGACGTCAGCGATTGCCACGCCTAGACGCTCTTCATCGACGTGGATGTAATCGAAATAATCGCCGCTCACCTGGCGGGCCGGCACATTAATGCCGCTGATCTGAAACCCGTTGATGGCTGGCGCTTCGGATGGGAGCAAAATCCGCTGAATGTCCCGTGCAATTTCGAGATCGTGATCGAGCCGTTTTTTTTCGTTCGCCATGGAGTAAATGATGGCGTTGTAGAGAGCAAAAGCCGACTGCTCTGCGACGGACTTAAAAACGACGAAATCGCCCTGCGAAAATGGCGTGCCCATTGGACCATTAGCAAGCACCAGCACACCCAGATCTTGATTTCCATACTGGAGCGCTGCAGCCATGACCGACGTGCTGCCAAAAGCGCTGTCGCGCAACTTCGCCAACTCCGGCGCTTCGGAGAACTCGTTGACGCAAACCGATTGCCCGGTTTGCCAGACGCGCCCGATCAGTCCTTCGCCGGGACCGACCGTGTGCAACCGCAGGAAGCTCTCCAACGCAGCGGGAGCGGCGGCCGCTTGCTGCAAGATGTTCGGCGGAACGTCGACCAGCGGTGGGCAGCCTTTGGAGACAAAAGCCGGCCCAAGTTTGCTACCCGCGCGATCAGTCATATAAAGTGCCCCACCGTGCGCGTCCAGAACGCGCGTGGCGCCCTCAACAATGAGCCGGTGCAGTTCTTGCGGTCGAATGGTTTCTCGGAAGGCTTCGCCCAGACCATGCAGGAAATCGAAAACCAGCGTTTCCTCGACTTGGATCTCCTCGTGAGAACGTTCCAGCCTGCGAATCCGCCATGCCTGGAGGCAGGCGGTGATAATCCATCCGGCAACAGACGCGACAAGCAGTCCGAGGAGAAGAGTCGGCCACATCGTGCCAGGGCCAGCTTACTTCGACGACGTCTCGTGATGAAGGTCTTGTCTCAAGAAATCGAGAACGTCCTTAAATCGAAACAGATTTTCCGGCGCCGCCTCACAAAGTGCTTCGTGCGCCTCCAGCATTGTTTCGGCCTGCTCCTTTTTTTTGACCTCCGGCGATTGGAGTTTGCCGGAGCGTTCGAGCGATTCGCATTCAGGTGCGCGCGCTCCGTTTCCATGGATGTCAAATATCTGATCGAGGCCCAGTCCAGAGAGGAGCTCCTGGCTGCGATTCCCACAGTGAACAATGTGAAGATGACCGTGGCCAAGTTCCTTCAGCCGCAACGCCACACTGGCCATCGTTCCCATGAAAGTGGAATCCATCATCGCGCAATCCGCCAGATCCACCACAAATTCGCGGTAGCCGCGGTCCAACATCTCGCGCGCGAACTCTTTCAGGCTCCCGCAATTGAGGAAACTGCCTTTCCCTTCCACTTTCACCCATACGGTCGGGCCTCTCACCCCTACTTGAATAGATGAATCCACAATTACTCCTTAAAGGATACCAGCCCAAAAGGCATGCTGTCAAACTTCGCAAGACTCCACAAGCTCCAGAAATTGATTCGAAACGCAGACTGGAAAGGGCCGCATTGCGCAAAGAGCAGCGGCGCGGCGCTCGAACCCTAGCAAAAAACGGCGGAAATTGCAGCGCGCCAAATTACTCCCACATAAAGGAGCGGTTTTCCGCCACAATATGGCCGTTTGTGATTAACAGGCACCGCCACGCAATTACGCGGCCATCGTCAAGGTAATCGTCACCAATGACCTTGAATTCGGTCTTATGAGTGCCACGCACGTTTCGATATGTAACCTCTTGTGCCTGGACGTGCTCGTGCAATTTTTCCTGGCGATACTCCAGACGCACTGTGACATCGGAGGACCGTTTCACCCGCCAGAAGAAATCGAAATAATTGCCGAAGCGCTGACGTTGATCGAGCGCTGTTACCGCTCCGAAGAGCCGGTATTGACGCTCAAAGGTGATCGGGGCGTCCTGAAGCGTCGCCGTTTTCTGGCCGGGCGAAGTTCCAGATTTTCCGCCAATCGTGCTTGTTGTCTGCCGCGTGCGCTCGCTTGCCGTTGGCGCTTTCTCACTCAAAAAGAAAAGCTTCGTTTTTCGAAACCCGAAATCTTTGTCTAACGCCACCGGAAACGGTGTGATTTTTTCAACAATCTTTGGCTCTTCCCGGCCATCTTTGCTGTAAGCGACCAGCGTTAGAAAGAGCAAACTAAATGCTAGAGCGGCAAACCTCATCTGCGTAATAAAGCCGGGTTTTCAGTCAGGTGTCAACGCGCAAACCACATGTCTTATTTGTCTCATGCGTCCTATGGAACTCACTCAAATCCCAAAGTAATCTTTCTTGTGATTGAAGTTCGTTATGACCGCGGGGTCCATCTTCCGCGACAGGATTTATGGCTCGACCCGTGGGAAGCGAAGCGCTTCGCCTTCGTTTCGCACGCGCATGGCGACCACATTGCACCTCACGAAGAGATCGTCGTTTCCGAGCCAACAGCGCGCCTGATGCAAAGCCGGCTACCGGGGGCCCGTGCAGAGCACGTCCTGCCATTTGGTGAAAGACGAACCGCGCATGGTCTAGACGTGATGCTATTGCCCGCTGGCCATATCTTTGGTTCGGCGCAGTGTTTGCTTTTTGCCGGCGACGAGACCCTACTGTACACGGGAGATTTCAAGCTGCGTTCCGGAAAGTCCGCCGAGCCGGCGCAGTGGCGCCAGGCCGATACACTCATCATGGAGACCACGTTCGGCCTGCCGCGCTATCGATTTCCGCCAACGGAAGAAGTGATCGACCAGATGGTCGCTTTCTGCCGCGAAACAATTGACGCCGGCGAGGTGCCGGTGCTCCTGGGCTATTCGTTAGGCAAAGCTCAGGAAATACTGTGCTCTCTTGATGGAGCGGGGCTAACGCCCATGCTGCACGGGTCGGTTTATCAGATGACGCGCATCTACGAGCAGTTCGGCCAGTCGTTTTGCAAATACGTGCGTTACAACCCGAATGATGTTGCAGGAAAGGTTCTGATCTGCCCGCCGAGCGCAAATTGCTCGCAGATGCTGGAAAGAATCGCGCGCAAACGGGTGGCGATGATCAGTGGTTGGGCAGTCGATCCAAGTGCGGTTTATCGCTACGGAGTCGATGCCGGATTTCCTCTTTCGGATCACGCGGATTATCACGATTTAATTCGCTACGTTGAATTGGTACAGCCGCAGAGAGTGTTCACGCTCCATGGTTTCGCCGCGGAGTTTGCTCGCGATCTCCGCGCGTGGGGAGTGGAAGCCTGGGCATTGAGCGAGGAAAATCAAATGGAACTGCACTTTGGAGGCAGCGACGTCGTACGGCGATCTGTCCCGAAAGCTTTCGGGAACGCAGCGCGCCGCCCCGACCATTCGACACCGCAGTCTGAATTTCTCGCATTTGCGAATGTGGGTGAAGTGATCGCTGCTACTCCGGCGAAGCTGGAGAAAATTCGGCTGCTGGCCGATTACTTGCGCGACCTGGCAAGCGAGCAACTTCCAATCGCGACCCTCTATTTTACCGGCAGACCTTTTGCCCAAAGCGATTCGCGTACGTTGCAGGTTGGCTGGGCAGTGATCCTCCGCGCGCTGCAAGCCGCCTCCAATATCAATGACACAGAACTTCATCGCATCGCCGGCGCCCACGGCGACGCTGGCAAGGCCGCATTCGAAGTTCTCGATGGGCAAACGGCGCCGCAACCGTTTAGCCTCCGCGAATCGCGCAAGTTGTTTGAGAATTTGTATCGCGCCCGCGGTCCCAGCGCGAAGGCGAAGCTTCTGCAAAATCGGCTGTCGATCTTATCCGCGCGCGAAGGCCAGTACGTTGTCAAAATCCTGACTGGCGATCTGCGCATTGGGTTGCGCGAAGGTTTGGTCGAGGAAGCAATTGCGAAGGCCTTTGATGTCGCCCTCGAGCAGGTCAAGGAGGCCAACATGTTGTTAGGCGACATCGGTCAAACCGCAGCACTCGCATCGCGGCACGAACTCCATCGGCTTGAGTTGTCGCTTTTTCGTCCGATCAAGTGCATGCTTGCTACTCCTCTGCCGACTGCCGAAGCCGTGTGGGAACGGTTTGCAGGCACAACAGAACAAGGCGATCGGGTGCCGGCGTTACAAACGCGGCCCACAGTCTTTTTGGAAGACAAGTTCGATGGTATCCGCGCGCAGCTTCATCGCAGCGCGCAACGGATTGAAATCTTCTCGCGCGATTTGCGGCGCATCACCGGACAATTTCCCGAATTGGCTGATCAAGCCAGGCACTTGCAGGAAGAAGTGATTATCGACGGCGAAATTATTGCCTTCGAGAAAGGTCGCAAACTCACCTTCTTCGATCTGCAAAAGCGGCTCGGGCGCAAGAGTGACGGCGAAGATTTATTCGCGCGCGCAGCAGCGGATGTGCCGCTCGCGTTTGTCGTCTTTGATCTTCTTTGGCTGAACGGCGAATCGTTGTTAAGGATTCCGTTGCGCGAACGGCGAAGACATCTGAGTGGTCTGCAGTTACCTTCACAGTTCCAAATTGCGAGAGTGATTCCCGCCTATTCTGCCGCTGAGATTGAACAAACATTTCAACAGGCTCGCCGGCGCTTGAATGAGGGTCTGATGATCAAAGATCCGGAAAGCTTCTATTTGCCCGGCAGCCGGGGGATGTTTTGGTTCAAACTCAAGAAAGAGCTGGCGACGCTAGATGTGGTGGTGGTCGCGGCTGAGTTTGGCCATGGCAAGCGCAATAATGTGCTAAGCGATTACACCTTCGCTGTGCGCGATGAAGCGACTGGCGAGCTTTTGCCCATCGGCAAAGCTTACAGCGGATTGACCGACGCGGAGATTGCGGAATTAACCGAGCACTTCAAACAGAACACGGTCGCCAATTACGGTCGGTATCGTACGGTGAAGCCGGACGTCGTGCTCGAGGTCGCATTCAATTCAATCCAGGCCAGCGCGCGTCACGCCAGCGGACTGGCACTGCGTTTCCCGAGAATTAAAGCTATCCGGCGCGACAAGAATGTGGATTCCATCGACAAACTCCAATACGCTCGCGAGCTTGCCAGTCAGCGCGGGAATTTACCGGCCAGTTTTGGCCGAGGCGCGTAACCCGAGCCTCAGACTTACTGTGGCGTAGGCGACGGAGTTGGCGAAGCGGCCTTTTCCTCAGAAGATGGGGTTGCAGCAGATTTTAGCGCGCGAGACATCCTCGCTCTTTGTAATTCTTCCAGTCTGCGCTGTCTCTGGGCGAGTCGTTCTTGCTTTCTTTTCTCTCTGTCAGCGTTCGCCCGCGCGGGATCGGCGATCAGACCCTGCAAGTCGGGTGGGAGCTGCTGTAATCTCTTTTCTCTTTCGGCTTTCAGCTGCCCGGGATCGCGAGCGAGGGCCCGTGGCTGGACGTTGGCGGGAATCGTCTTGGCCGCGGCTACAGCTTGCTCCCTTTGGGCGAATGCTTTCTCCCTTTCATCTAATGCTTTCTCGCGCGCGTCCAGCTCTGCTTTCCGTTGGGCAAGTTGTTGTTCAGCAGCCGAACCTTGTTTTTGGCAGGAACAAATCATCACAGAAGAGATGAGCACCGACAGGACAAAAAGTTTTTTCATGCCAGGAGTAAGGGTGTGTAACGGGTTTTGCGTAATTCGGACGAACAAAACGGAACGTGCATGGCTAGTCAAACGAAACTTAACGCGCCTGTGGGGCCGGCGTAGTGGCCGGTCTTACCACGATCGTCTCCACCTGGCCAGGTCGAAAACGCTGGACGTTGGCGAAGACAGCCAATAAAGCCGCTGCTCCAATAATGACGAGCATCAACACAACAGCATTCTTTGAGACTCGGGATGGCTGCGATCTTTCGGTCGGCTCGCGTGAATTCACGCAATAGTATCGAAGTCGATCTCACAAGCGCAAGGCCGCTTCAGTCCAAGCGCAGCGCCGCAATCGCATCCATGACGCGCTCGCTTAGGCGCCGGTAGAGATCTTTGCCCGGCGCGGAAAGATCGGCTGTGCTAAAAAAAATTGGCTCTCCGATCACGATGGTAATTGGCACAAAGTGCAAACCGCCACCGCCCCGCGGCAGGGCTTCATGGGCGCCAAAGATCCGCATGGGTACGACCGGCGCGAGCGTTTTTGCAATCATCAGACCCAATCCCGGTTCGGCCGGCTGCAACTCACCGTCGAGCGTGCGCGAGCCTTCCGGGAAAACCAACACCGCGTTCCCGGCCTTCAGAACACGAATCAAAGCCTTCATCGCGCTGCGATCCACGCCTTCCTGGTTAACCGGTATCACATTCAGCTTTGGCAAAAGCCAGCCGAGCAGTGGCGCGTCCAACAGTGTTCGCCGAGCAAGGAAGTATATCGCCCGATCACACGCAATCCCTGCAAGCGGCGGATCGAAGTAACTCTGATGGTTCATGGCGAGAATCGCCGACCCGCTCTGAATCATGCACTCCCGATGAACTACACGAAAATGAAAAAACAATCGGCCGACGAGACGAGACAAGTGATAGCCAAGCCAGTAGTAGAAGTTCATTTAACAAGTGAGCGATTTAGTGACTTAGCGATCGATTTCACTCAATCTTTGAATCGCTAAATCCGAAGACCCATTTCCCTAAGTCGAGCGGTAATCACCTGAACGACTTTTTCGATAGGCAAATACGACGTGTCGATCACATGTGCGTCCTCTGCGATGACGAGTGGTGAGACAGAGCGCGAGAAATCGGCGCGATCGCGCATGGTAATTTCGTCGCGTTCCCCTTGTGCGGCACGACGCCGGAGACGCACTTCCGGTGAAGCGTCAACATAAAATTTGTAGCGGGTCTCTGGGAAAACGACGGAACCAATGTCCCGCCCTTCCACCACTAAATCGTGCGCGCGAGCACATTCATGCAGTTTCTGCGCGACAATTTGGCGGATCGGCGGGAACCTGCTAACGCGGGAAACGCTTTCGTTCACACGATCGTCACGCAAGTGGCCAGCGGGATCGAGGTCATTCACCAATATGCGCGACTCGCTGTCCTGAATGTAGCACGTGATCGCCATTGATTGCAGAGCCCGAGTGACGCGGTCGCTGTCCTCCGCATCGATACCCTCCTGGAGAATGTGCCAGGTGATTGCCCGGTAAATGGCGCCCGAGTTGACGTAGATAAAGCCGAGCCGCCTGGCAAGCTCGCGCGCGACACTGCTTTTCCCCGAGGCAGCCGGGCCATCAATGGCAATCACCCGGTGAAAATCCCGCTGGGAAACGTGCGATCCCATGCGTCACATGTGTCGTATGCGTCCGATGCCGGCACTCCCTAGCCTTCTTCGACTGGAGTGGGAGCGAGGGAACCGATCACGGGGGTGCTGATCTGCATCCGCTTCGAATTAGTGAACTCTTCAAGCACCGTTTCAAATCCGGGATACGATTCACCAATACATTCGGCGTCTTGAACAATCGTCTCGCCTTCAGCGAACAGACCGGCGATGGCAAACGCCATCGCGATGCGATGATCGTCAAAGCTCGGCACACGGGCGCCGTGCAGAGGAGCCGGTCCATAGATTTCCAGACCATCATTCAGCTCGGCCACCCGGGCCCCCATTGTTCGCAAATTGTGCGCGATGGCCGCAATGCGATCAGTTTCTTTTACGCGCAATTCCTCTGCCTGCCGGATAATTGTTTTTCCGTTTGCCAGGGCGCCTGCCACCGACAAGATCGGTAGCTCGTCAATCAGCTGCGGCACTTCCTTGCCCTGAATGACGGTGGCCTTGAGTGGGACACCAGTGACTTCGACAATTCCGCGCGGTTCAACCTGATCGACGTCCTCGACAGCCTCGCGCACCTGCGCACCCATGCGGAGCAAAACACCAAGCAACGCGGTTCGCGTATCATTTAAGCCCACGTCGCGGATGAGCAAATGGCCTCTCCGCTGTGCCGCGGCGGCAACCAGCCAAAAAGCCGCCGAAGAAATGTCGCCCGGAATATCAAAATCGCGCGACTCCGGAACCTGGTCGCCGAACACAGTGATGGCAGTGCCTTCATCTTCGATTGCCGTACGCACGAGGAAATAATTGAACATTTTTTCCATATGGTTTCGTGTTTGCAATGGCTCTTCCACTGTGGTCTTGCCTCGGGCAAAAAGGCCCGCAAGCAGCAACGCGCCTTTGACCTGTGCGCTTGCTACAGATGGGCGATAATGAATTCCACGCAGCGAGCCCCCCCGGATGCGCAACGGCGGTGTTTGTTCCGGGCCTTCGGCAACGGCGCTCGCGCCCATCTCACAGAGCGGCGCGATCACGCGATCCATCGGGCGTCGCGACAGTCCCGCATCCGCGACTAGGCGACTTTCAAATGTTTGTCCTGCCAGCAGACCGGCGAGAAGCCGCATGGTCGTACCCGAATTTCCGCAATTAATCTCCTTTTTCGGTGCGGTAAGGACCCGCTTTTTCCCGTGAACGATCAAGGTGGCCGGCTCGCGCTGTTCGATCTTGATGCCCAACGCGCGCATGGCGTTCACCGTGTGCATGCAATCTTTACTGGGGAGAAATCCCCGCAAAGTGCATTCCCCGTTCGAGAGCGCCGCGATGATTACCGCGCGATGCGAAATGCTTTTATCGCCCGGCACAGTAATTTCGATGTCGATTCGAGGCGCGCGTTTTAGTCGTAACTCCATAGACGAAGGGAACGAAACCGATAAGTGGGTCCCAGGTGGTTAACTCGGCGTTTCAGTATCCAGAGATCCACGATCAGCCGCAAGCTCCCAACGCAACTGGGGCGGCAAAATCCGTTACGGCACGAGAAAAATTTTGTCCGTGTAAGGATCCTTCACTTCGGTTCCCGGAGGGAATCCTTCCACATCGATGTATTTGCCAGGCGAATATGGGCTCTCCACCAAGTGCGGTTTGCCGGGGACGGGAATTCCGTACGGATAATCTCCCTTTGCAACCTTTGTGGGCGCAGGAGCAGGAGGCGGTGTAGCTGCGACGGTCTCCGGTGGCGGCGTGCCCGTGGGTTGAACCGGCCCATTCGGATTGAACGGCTGTTGCGGCGGCGGGTATTCCTGGTTCTGTGCAGGGGGATAACTGGCCGCCCTGTGGCGGGCAGTCTGCGGTGGCGGTTCTTCGGAGCATGAGGCAAGCAAGAAGACCGCGAGAAGGGCAAGCGGGAATGAAAATTTCATAAATGGAAATGATCTCTTAATCGTATCCGCAGTCAGACTCGTTGCCAATGATTAAATCACTTTTTCTTCAAACCCTGCGGTGCTCTAACAAAGACGGGACCAGATACAAGGAAGGAGCGAGTGCGATCCGAATCCAAAGAAAAGATGTCGATGTCGAACCATTCGCGCACAGAGATTTTGGTAGTGGACGATGACGCCATGAGTCGCAGAGTCCTGGCGCAATTGCTAACGGCTGCTGGTTACAAGTGTCGTGTGTGCAAGGACGGTTCTGAAGCTCTGGAAGCCGTTCACACCCTGCCGCCCTCACTTCTTTTGCTTGATTTCGATATGCCAGGGCCAAACGGCGCTGAGGTGCTAAGACGCCTCCGCTCGGATCAGCGTCCGGCAATCGCGCAAATTCCCGCCATTATGTTGACGGCCCACGGAAGCGAAGAAAGCGAGGTATCTTGTCTGCAAGCTGGCGCCGATGATTTTGTGACCAAGCCAGTCAATGCCGCGGTGCTGCGGGCGCGAATCGAGACCCAGCTTCGCTTCCGCTCCATGCGGCGGCAATTGGAGCGGCAAAATGATGAACTGGAGAAGTGGCGTCGTAATCTGGAGCGCGATTTGGCAGCTGCGCGTCTAACCCAGCAATCGTTGATTCCGCAGAAACCGCCCGCGCTGCCCGGTTGGCAGGTTGCGACTTATTATCGCCCGGTGATCCAGGTGGGCGGCGATATCTACGGCTGGCTGCGAATGAAAGATGGCCGGATTTTGTTCTGGATCGCAGATGGCACCGGTCACGGCGCCGCTGCGGCGCTGCTAACCACGCTGGCAAAACTTCTTTTTCATCACGGCAGCGCGGAACACAACACGCCGGTCAGCGTGATGGAAGCGGTGAACCACGATTTTTGCAGCATTTTTGGTGGACGCTCCTTTATGACGGCGATGTGCGTGGCAGTCGAGCCGGCGACCGGACGCGCGAGCATCGTCGGCGCCGGGCATCCTCCTCTTTTGATCGCGCGTCTTGGCGGCGCAACTGAAACGATTGCTTCGGTGGCACCGCCATTGGGCTTGGTGGAACATCCGGAACTTACAGAAGCAATTGTCGATCTAAAACCGGGCGACACTTTCCTCCTCTACACGGACGGTTTGTTCGGCTCAAGGAAAGGCAAAGAACCTCGCCTGACTCCCCAACGCCTGGGGAAAATGCTCGACCATTCCGCGCCCAGCGCCGAGGCGATGCTTGGGCGAATACTGGCGGAGGCAACGCCAGCTAAAGGGGAAAAAACGCTGCCAGACGACGTGGCGGCCTTAGCGGTGCACCGGATCGGCTAAAAAAAATTTTGGCTTTTGCAAAATTTAATGTTGCTCTCTTCCAAGCGAAACGCTAATCAGCGTCCATGCCGAAAACCAAAAAGAAAACTTCCAAACGCAAACCGAACCCCGCCTTTATGAGACCGGTCCAGCCTGACGACAAGCTTGCTGCCGTTGTCGGGTCGCAGCCGCTACCACGCTCGGAGCTTACTAAAAAGCTTTGGAACTACATCAAGAGGCGCGGTCTGCAAGACAAGAAGAAACGAACCATGATCAACGCCGACGACTCACTCCGACCGGTATTCAATGGCAAGAGCCAAGTGAGCATGTTCGAGATGACCAAGCTCGTTTCGAAGCATCTGCGCTAGACCGACAATGCCGTCTATAGCCCGGCGTTTCCCCGTCGGGCTATTTGCGGACATGGATAACGGAATCGCCACCGCGCGGACGGTTGTTTGCCGTGCTTGCGCGCTGGTGCGGTCTGGTTCAAGGTGACGATGTGAAGAAACATCGTTTCGTCCTCTTTGCCGTTGCAGCCTGCTTCATCCTGCATGCGCCGGCTGGCGGCGCCGCCGCGGCTGGCTGGCTGGACGATTACCAGAAAGCCCAGCAAGAGGCCAAAGCCAGCAACAAGCTATTGCTGCTTAATTTCACCGGTTCTGATTGGTGCGGCTGGTGCATTAAATTGGATAAGGATGTTTTATCCCAGGCTGAGTTCAAAGATTACGCTAGCAAAAATTTGGTGCTCATGGAAGTGGATTTCCCGTGGCCCGGCCGTTCTCGGTGGCAGGAACAAGCCGCCGAATTGAAAAAGCAAAACCAGGAACTGGCGCGCCAATACGACGTACATGGATTTCCCACGCTTGTCGTTCTCGATGGCAATGGGCAGAAACTTTGGCGCTTCGAAGGATACCTGCCGGGCGAGGCGCTGATCGCGCAACTGGAAAAATTGTGCAAAGGTTGAATGCGTCTGCGCCTTGGAGGAAACGCTAAAAATTCTTTCAATTTCAATGGCGCCCCGCCTTGCGTAGCTAGCGACCTCTGCTAGATACACGCGATTAATCGACCGCTTTTGCGCCAATGCTTTCTTCTCGCCTGTGCTTCCTTTGCGTTGCGGGGCTGATCGCGACGCGTGTTCTTGGAGCGGACAAGGAAATCACGCCGCGAGCTCTCGAAAAGAGCGAGCGTAATGCTCCGACGGAACCGAGCATCACGTTCAGCTCGGTGCATGTCGATGGGCCTTACATCGCCATGACTTTCGACGATGGACCAAGCGCAACCCTTACCCCAAAACTGCTCGACATACTGGCTGCGCATTATATCAAGGCAACGTTCTTTGTAATCGGCGAAAACGTCGCGGAGCATCCGGAGATTGTCGCGCGAGCTGCGCGTGAAGGCCACGAAATTGGGAACCACAGTTGGTCGCATCCGAACCTCGCTAAGATATCGCAGGAAAGTGTTCGAAGCCAATTGCAGCGAACCGATGACGCAATCAAAAGCGCAACCGGCACTCGTCCCACTTTGCTGCGGCCGCCGTATGGATCGATTACGGACCGCGAAAAGCGCTGGATCCACGATGAATTCGGATACCGGATCATTCTTTGGGACGTCGATCCTTATGACTGGAAACGGCCGGGCTCGGCTGTGGTTCGCAATCGCATTCTCAAGGAGACCCAACCCGGTTCGATCGTGTTATCTCACGATATTCACCCGGGAACAATCGAAGCAATGCCCTCGACTTTCGATGCGCTCGAAGCCAGGGGCTTTAAATTCGTAACCGTATCGGAACTGATTCGCATGGCCGCTCCGCAAGCTTCTCACGCCTCGCAAAGGGGCGAGCCAGCCGTCTCCCCATCGCCGTCACCATTATCCTCACCAAGCGGTTAGCCGGCTAGAGCGACTGCATAACGAATCACAATTGTAAAGCCGCAGTTGTTACAGCGCACTATCGTATTCGCACTGCGCGCGTTCGGTCGAGACGAAGAATCTGGCCAGGCCTAAGAGTGATCATTGCCTTGGGATCCTGAACCTTGATTCCATTAATCTCGACGCTGCCCTGTTTAATCAGTCGCGACACTTCGCTATGCGATTTTTGCAGGTTGAATACTTCCCGGTACGCATTTGAAACGAGGGTCACAGCGGCAAGGCCCTCTCGTTCAATGGGCGAAAACGCAGGGAGATCGGCGTGTTCCAGGTCGCGCTTGCTGAAGCGGGTTTCCCATTCCTCGAGCGTTTTTTGGGCGACAGCAGACGGGTGGTAAGTCTGCACAATCTCGAAGGCGAGCTGCTTTTTAGATTCGAGCGGATGCGCGCCGGCCGGCGGTGCGCGCCCCAGGAGCAATTCGTAATAACGCGCCATCAATTCATCCGAGATACTCATCAATTTGCCGAACATCTCTGAGGCAGGCTCGTTGACGGCGACAAAATTGCCGAGGCTTTTGCTCATTTTCTTGGCGCCCTCCAGTCCCTCGAGAATCGGCAGAAGAAAAGCCACTTGCTGCGGTAATCCCTCGTCCTTTTGAAATTCGCGTCCGATTAAAATATTGAAAAGCTGATCTGTTCCTCCGAGTTCCACATCGGCTTTCACCATCACCGAGTCCCAGGCTTGCATGATTGGGTACTGAATTTCATGGGCGTGAATGGCTTGTTGCTTATCGATGCGTGCCTTGAAGTCTTCGCGCTGCAACATTTGCTGCA
>QHOF01000042.1:19751-27911 GCA_003219335.1 Verrucomicrobiota bacterium
TGAGGCGAATGACATCTTCGAACGACATCGCCCGAAACCAGTCGCCGTTGCACACTGTCTCGGTGCGCGCCGAATCAAGAATTTTGAATGCCTGCTCCCGGTAGGTTGCCGCATTTGCGATCATTTCCTGATGCGTCAGTTGCGGCCGCGTAACAGAGCGACCGCTGGGATCGCCGATCATTCCCGTGAAATCACCGATGATAAGAACGGCCTGATGGCCAAGGTCTTGAAACTGTCTCAGTTTTCGCAAAACAACGGTGTGACCGAGGTGAATATCCGAGGTCGTCGGATCGACTCCGAGCTTTACCCGCAACGGCCGGCCGAGCGCGAGTTTGTGGCGCAGTTCGTCTTCGCTGATGATCTGTGCCGCGCCTTGCTTTAATAACTCGAGAGCGTCTTCCGGTTGCATGATCAACCACGGAATAGCGCATCCGCCTCAGGCAGACGAGCGCGCTACTTGTTTTTATTCAGCAACTCGCGGACCTGATCGATCGTGAGCGGCGCATTTTGCTGGTTGAGCGATTTCTGGCTTTTACCCTCGTCCAGAAAAGGCCGGTTCTCCGCATACGTGCGGCTGGCAACTTTTTTACCAGATTGCGCAGCATCGCGGACGCCGCGCGCGGTCAGATTTGCATAAGCAGCCCGAGAATTTCCCGTTGCTCGCTGTGACGAAGTATTGAACGCGCTGCGTCCGCTGTGGAACGCCTGCGAACTGAAGTGGCGTATGAAAAACTGTCCTATTGCTGAAAAACTTTTCGAATTCGATTTCTGCTGGACGTAAAACGTTCCTACCGTTGCCTGTTTATTCATCGACGGCGTTCTGTCCCCGATAAACTTTTTGTTCTGCGCAGCATTTTGCAACGTCATATCGGGACTAAGCAGGCGGTCCATTAGCTTGCGTTCCTGGTCCTGGCCACGCACGCAGGAGAGAGCAGCCAAAAGTAATAGCCAGACGGCGGCCGATTTTTGCACAATGCGAGGCTGCCGGAGTCGCGGTGGGTTTGTAAAGCAAATTTGCTGACGAGGTAGGGTCGGCTGCGGCACCCCCTACCTTGAACGAACACTTTTATTGTCTTCCGCTGCGAGTCGGGGAATAATCGGCACATGGCTGATCACATTTACAAAAAGATCGAGATAGTTGGTTCGTCGCCCGACGGATTTGAGGAGGCCGTCCAAAATGCGCTGGCACGCGCCAAAAAGACAGTTCGCAACATGCGATGGTTCGAGGTTACCGAAACCCGCGGAGACATCGAGGACGGTAAAGTCGGCGATTGGCAGGTGACGTTGAAGATCGGTTTTACGCTGGAGGAGTAAAGTTCCAGCGTCAGCGATTCAACGATTCCTCTTCCTGGGCCGCTTGGTATAGCTTGGCGGCGCCATAGATCAAAATCGCGGGTCTTAATGCCACGATGAACAGGCGAAAAAGGCCGCTAAAAATTCGGCCCAACGGCAAGCGATTCAAAATGTATCCAGCCACAAACGCGTACAGAAGCGATTGTGCTGGCTTTTCGCGCACGTAATCCTCGGTTTCGCTGAGGACCGCCTCAACTCGGTCTTTCACCCATTGCACTCCGCGTTCCGGGAGTTCGGCGGCTACCTCGGCAGATGACTGATCCATTTCGTTTAATGATTCGCATTGTGACCTTGTCTTGCGCGCATGGGCGTGTCAACGCAAAGCCAGCCAAATCGAGCTCGCACCCGCGCCGGGCGGAAAATCAGGCAGCTGAGACGGTCGATGAAAGGTAGCGGCCCGGCGCGTTGCTTTAAGGCAATAGCGGGCCATCACTTCCAGTGCGTGCTCGCGTAATGTAGAGCAATTGGTCGAGAGCAAGACGTGGCTGTCTCGCTCTACCACTTCGAGAGCGTCAATGAGCAACTTTTCGAAGTCGTGTTCGACTTGGAACGTTTTTCCTCCGGGCGAACGCGAAAAAGTTGGGGGATCGAGAATGATCACATCAAATTTCTCGCCCTTGCGGGCGAGGCGCGGCAACACCGCCCTCACATCATCCGCAATGAAGCGATGGTCCAGCGTCGGCAGGCTGTTCAGCACAAAATTCTCGCGTCCGCGCTCCAGAGATTTTTTGGAAAGATCGATGTTGAGGGTGCTCGCTCCGCGGGACGCCGCGCTTACGGAAAAAGAGCAGGTATAGGCGAAACAGTTCAACAATCGTCTCGGCGCGATGTGGCGCACGTAGCGGCGATTTTCCCTTTGGTCCAGGAAGAGGCCCGGAGAATAGCCCGTCCTGAAATCGATTCCGAACTTCAGATGTCGCTCGGTGGCGATTGTCTGTAAATTTTCGCCAGGGTCTCCAAATATCAGGTGCGGCGGTTCGCGCTCTTCACTTTTTCGAGGGACGAACCTTGCGAAAATGCGGCGGAAACGGAATCCGACAGAATCTGCCCACGATTGCAGTTCTGTAAGAAGTCGCTCGCGGGTCAGCACTCTTTTGAAGGAGACGAGGATATCGCGCCCGAAACGTTCCACCCAGCCATCCTCCAGCGTGCAGAGCCGGTGTGCGTCTGTTCCTTCTGCCTGAAAATCCCGAAGCAACGCTGGCTCAATCCACGCAAAGGTCATTCTGTTCCGCCGCCTCCGATCGCATACTTCGAATCGGCACGGCGCAACGGATCGGTTGCCAGCTGAGGCTCGCGTTGCTAAACTGCCGCCTTATAGATGCGTCGTCGCATGCACCCGCGATGCGGCGGGGGCTCACCTATGCAACAAGTTACCGTTCGCGTTCCGGCGAGCACGTCCAACCTCGGTCCTGGCTTTGATTGCCTTGGGGTCGCACTGCGCATCTACAACAGTGTCTCGGCCGCCCGCGGTGCATCGCATGAGCACCTTCATCCGCAGATTGTCTCCGAGGCAGCGGATCGCTTTTTCAACCAGGCGCGCCGCCGCGCGTTTTCGTTTTCCTGTTCAATCGCGGAACAGATTCCGCGGTCGCGTGGCTTGGGAAGCAGCGCAACCATTCGCCTCGGCATCTTGCTTGCGCTCAACCGGCTGAGCGGCAATCCGCTCGATCGATTGATGATCTTCCAATTATGCGCGGAACTGGAAGGACATCCTGACAACGCTGCGCCGGCAACTTTCGGCGGTTTCACCGTGACGCAGCGTAGCGCGACCGTCTCGGTTGCGCGCGGCAGGCTCGCTACCGCGAGTCCGCCTGATGGCAAGCGGGACGCATGCCCTACTTTTCAACGGTTCGAAGTCTCACCGCGCTTGCACTTCGTCCTATTGATTCCGGAGCTTGAAATTCAAACGTCCACAGCGCGAAAAATTTTGCCTTCAAAAATTTCACGCGGCGGCGCCGTGGAGAATTGTGCGAATGCGTGCGCACTTACGGCGGCTCTCGTGTCACAGGACTACAAAAAACTGCGCGGCGTTTTTACCGATCATCTTCACCAGCCGTTTCGTGCGAAACTGATTCCCTTCTTTCCACGGGTCATCGCGGCTGCCGAGAAGGCCGGCGCGCTCGGCGCGTTTCTCAGCGGAAGCGGATCGACGGTCGCAGCTGTTACGCTTCACTCACCGAAGAAAATTGCGGCCGCCATGGCGCGCGCTGCGAAAATCCCCGGGCGCACGACCATTACGCAGGCTGACAACCGCGGCGCGCAAATTTCAAATTTGAAATCTGAAATTTGAAATTACCTATGGGCCGCCGGCTTGAAAAGTTAGAGGAGTTTGGGATCGACGTGGTCCTCGAGCGCCGTCACGGCATTCGAGCATCGGTGCTACGCGGGATTCTTTACGCGCTTTCATTCATTTACGATCGGTGTCTTCCGCGAACGCGCGCTCGGCTGTTTGGTCATCAGTATCGGCAATCTCACCGTCGGTGGCACAGGTAAGACCCCGATTGTTGAGAAGTTTGCCCGCGCTTTGCAGGCAGGTGGACGGCGCGTTGCCATCCTCACCCGCGGTTACAAGAGCGTGCCCCGCAAGCGACGCTGGCTGAGCTTGCTTCGCAGAGACTCCGAGCCGCCACGGGTTGTTTCGGACGGCAAATCATTGCTGCTCGACTCCTTGATCGCAGGCGACGAGCCTTACATGCTCGCGCACAATTTGAAGAACATAATCGTGCTGGTGGACAAAGACCGGGTAAAAAGCGGCCGGTTCGCCATCGATAAATGGCAGGTAGATACGTTGCTGCTCGATGATGGATTTCAGTATCTCCATCTCAAACATCGGCTGGACATGGTGCTTGTAGATCGACAAGCTCCCTTCGGAAACGAACTCCTGCTTCCCCGCGGCACGTTGCGGGAGAGGCCGCGCAATCTCCGACGCGCCAGCTACATCTTTATCACAAAGAATACCGGCAAGCCGAATTTCGAACTGATGCGGCGGATCCGGCGTTATAATCGCACCGCCGAAGTCATCGAATGCGCGCATAAACCGCTCCATCTCCAGAATGTTTTTACCGGTGAGCGATTGCCGCTCGAGGCGTTGGGGGACACGTTCATTGGCTCGCTATGCGCCATCGCGGCGCCGGAGAGCTTCGAGGCCGCGTTGCAAAAACTCGGAGCGCATGTCGATCTGGCCAAGCGCTACATCGATCATCACTATTACACCGAGGCGGAACTGATCAGCTTTATCAATCGCTGTATCCGTCGCGATCTGGCGATGATTGTCACCACCGAGAAAGACTCAGTGCGGCTGCCGCGTTTGGCGGAAGCCGAAGTGAAGGTGCCGATCTATTTTTTGCGCGTGGAGATCGAGATTTTAAGCGGTCACGAAAGCTGGGAGCATTGCGTTGCGCGCATCTGCAAACCCAAACCGATGCTCTCTTCCGAGCGCTTCTTCGCCTGATCATTTGTCATTCCGAGCGAAGTCGAGGAATCTCTCGATGTAATGTCTCAAAAAACCGAGCTCATCGTCGAAGACCGGAAGATTCAGGTATCGAACCTGGACAAGGTTCTCTACCCGAAGGTCGGATTTACCAAAGGGCAGGTGATCGAATACTACATCCGCATCGCGCCGGTGCTCTTGCCGCATTTGAAAGATCGGCCGCTCACGATGAAGCGATATCCCGATGGCGTTGAAGGCGAGTTTTTCTATGAAAAGAACTGTCCCTCCCATCGCCCGAAATGGGTGCAGACGGCAAAAGTTTGGAGCGAAGGCAATCAGCGGATCATGCACTATTGCCTTGCCAACGATCTGTCCACGCTCGTTTGGGCAGCAAACCTGGCGGACCTCGAGCTGCACACATCACTGTCGCGCAAAAATAAGATCGAACGTCCGACGATGATGGTGTTCGATCTCGATCCCGGCGCGCCGGCTGACATCGTGCACTGCTGCCAGGTCGGGCTCTGGCTGCGCGATTTGTTAGGCCAAATGAAACTGAAATCGTTCGCGAAAATGAGCGGCTCGAAAGGCCTGCAAATTTATGTGCCGTTAAATACGGCAGTCACCTACCAGAAGACCAAAAACTTGTCGCTGGCGCTTGCTCAGTATGTGGAGCACGAACATGCCGATCTTGTCACCTCGAACATGTCCAAGGCGGTGCGCAAAGGCAAAGTGTTCGTCGATTGGAGCCAAAACGATGAACACAAAACCACCATCTGCGTTTATTCTCTCCGCGCGAGAGAAGAGCCGACGGTTTCCACTCCGGTCACCTGGAACGAGGTTGAAAACTGCCTGAAGAAGAAAAAAGCTGATCTGCTGAGATTCCGCTCCGACCAGGTCCTCGCCCGCGTTGAAAAACGCGGTGACCTTTTCGGACCGGTTGAAGAAATGAAACAAAAGCTGCCGAAAAAGTGGCAGATGTGATGTATTCGTTGCAGGCAAGGATTATGGAAAATGAACGAGTACATATGGTTTGATGCGATAGGATGGGTGGGAGCAGCAGCGCTCCTTGTCGCTTACGCGATGGTTTCCCATAAGAAATTGGAAGGAGATTCGGCTACGTACCAACTCCTCAATATCAGCGGCAGCCTTCTGTTGGCCGCAAACACGATCTTCTATGGCTCTTATCCTTCAACTTTTGTGAACCTCATCTGGGCTGGGATAGCTGTGTTTTCCATTGTGACGAGAAATCGCGTTGCCTCTTAGTCTGTGCAACCATGGTGAGGGAGTGTTTGACATGCGCAAAGTGAATCTGAAAGATGTTCCCGAGCAGGAGCGAAAATCGTCAAAGGGGAAGTTTGGCCGCTTCTCGAAAAATATTTCAGTCGCGCTCGGTCGCCGGCCGGAGTCGCTCGATTTATCAAAGCGGCATCCATTCGATCTTGCGCTGGTGCGGATCCCGAAAGGCAAATCGCTTTGTCCGTATCACGCGCACGCGGCCGAATCGGAGTTTTATCTCGTCGTGTCCGGTCGGGGCAGCGTGCGCGACAAGGATGGGATAACCGAAGTTAGGCCGGGCGACGCGTTTTTCTTTCAGCCGGGCGAAGCGCACCAACTTACCAACACCGGCGATGAAGATTTTGTTTACTACGTGATTGCCGATAATCCAAGGAGCGGCGGTCCAACGGGCGATTCGTGTTACTATCCCGACAGTGGGAAATGGGCGGTGACAACCGATGGAGTGGAGGAACGGATCGTAAAGGGAACCGAGACCGATTACTACGAGGGCGAGGAATGATGGATTGTCATGTCGAGCCCTTCGACTTCGCTCACGACAGGCTCCGTCGAGACATCTCTCGATGTGCTCCCGTCCAAAAGAATCCAGAGATTCCTCCACTTCGGTCGGAATGACAGAAGGCTGAAATGCGAAAGGTAAATATTAACGAAATCAAAGAGGAAGCGTGGCAGTCGCCGGGCGGAAAGTATGCCGTCTCTTTCAAAGGAATTTCCGAAGCGCTGGGGCGCGATCGTGGTTCGCTCGACTTGTCCAAGCGTCATCCGTTCGATCTGGAATGGAATCGAGTTCCTCCCGGGAAATGCAATTTTCCTTACCACGCGCACTCGGCGCAATGGGAACTTTATTTGGTTATTTCCGGCAAAGGAAACGTTCGTCACAAAGACGGCAGAACTGAAGTCGTGGCTGGTGACGCGTTCATCTTTGTGCCTAACGAACCGCATCAACTCACCAACTCGGGTGAGGAAGACTTCGCTTTCTACGTGATCGCGGACAACCCGATCGGCGAGTCTTCCTACTATCCCGACAGTGGAAAGTGGAAAGTAAATAAGTCCTCAGCGGCAGATCGCGTCGTTATCAAGGGCCAGGAAACCGATTACTTCGACGGGGAAGAATGACCAATTGTCATGTCGAGCGAAGTCGAGACATCTCTCGCCATTTCTGAAGAGAGCAAGAGATTCCTCCACTTTCGGTCGGAATGACAAAACGCGGAAATGCTAGAAGGAAATCTCAACGAAACGAAAGAGCTTCAAATTAAAACTCAGGCATGCATTCAAACAAATCGCCGGACGATTTTCCATACAAGACTTACCTGAACATTCTGCATGGGCGGCTGGAACTAATCGATGTGCAGAGACTCGTCGATGCGTGCACCGACAAATGGTATAACCAGACGCTTTGCAAGGTGAACGATTCGGTCGTTAGGCTGGCGGTGGTTCAGGGCGCGTATCACTGGCACGAGCACAAGGACATCGATGAATTCTTTTTCGTTCTGGACGGACGTTTCGTGATCGATCTCGATGATCGCACGGTTGATCTCTTGCCACGACAGGGCTTCGTCGTGCCCAAAGGCGTGCGCCATCGCACGCGCGCGCCCGAGCGAGCAGTGATTCTGATGGTCGAGCGCGCCGACATTGTCCCGACCGGCGATTGAATGAGAATCATTTCAGGCGGGCAAACCGGCGTTGATCGCGCGGCACTCGATGTCGCGCTCCAGCACGGGATCGAGTGCGGTGGTTGGTGCCCCGCGGGGCGCCTGGATGAACTAGGGAGAATTCCGGATCGATATCCTGTGAAGGAACTGGTAGGCGCCGGTTTCACCGAGCGCACTTTACAAAACGTGAAAGAGTCTGATGACACCGTTATCATTTACGCTGGCAAACTTAGCGGCGGCACGAAGCAGACGGTTCAATTTTCCATTGAGCAACAGCGGCCGCACCTGCTGATCGACGCGTCAAAGATTTCCGCAGAAGAGGCTGCGAAATTGATCGCCGATTTTGCGCGGAAGCACCATATCGGTGTGCTTAACGTGGCCGGCCCGCGCCAAAGCGAATGGCCGGAAGGATACAATTATGCGTTTCGC
>QHOF01000042.1:27956-30562 GCA_003219335.1 Verrucomicrobiota bacterium
AATTCACTCGTAGCGCAGCGCTTTCGCCGGATCGAGCCGCGCGGCGAAGTAAGCGGGGATCAGGGCGGCGAAGGAACAGATCAGAAAGGCGCTGATGCAGATGATGGCAACGTCCCGGGGGATGACCTCCGCCGGGATCGACGAAAATTGATAGACTTCGCGCGGGAAGATCTCGATGTGCAACGTCGATGCCAGCCAATGACTGAATTCGTTCCGGTAACGAATCAGCGCCATGCCGAGCCCGAGCCCTGTAAGCGTCCCGAAGAGGCCGACTACGGTTCCCTGGCCGAGAAAAACCCAAATAATTTGCGCGATGTTCGCCCCGAGCGCTTTCATAATTCCGATCTCACGTCGTTTCTGCACTGTTACCGTGATCAACGTGCTCATGATTCCGAAGGCCGCGACGATCACAATGAAGAACAAAAGAAAAAACATCACCGTGCGTTCGAGTCGCACCGCTTCGAAGTATTGATGATTCATGTCAATCCAAGTCTGTGCGTACTCCGGGGGTTCGAGAAATTGTTGGATTGCCTGTTTTACGCGCTCGGCGCCGTATGGGTTATCTGTCTTGACGGTGATACCGTGCAATGCGTCACCCAAGCCGTACAACTCCTGCCCCACGTAAACTGGAACGAGAAGAAACTCGGAATCGTGCAGGTAATGACCGGTCTCGAAAATACCAGTGACGGTCAATTCCTTCGGGAGAATCACATCTCGCAATTCGTCGATCGCTTTTTTTTCTTCTTCGCCCTTGGCGTTTTCCAGTTTCTTAATGCTGTCGAGAATCTGACCAAGATTACCTGGCGAATAGACCGTTACCTTGTCGCCAACGCTCACCTGCAGTTTTCGCGCGAGCTCGATGCCGAGCACGGTTGAGTCGCCTTCCAGATCGAGCTTGCCGTATTTGATGAATTTTCGCAGCGGTATCACTTTCTCTTCCTGCTCAGGATCGATCCCGCGTATGAGTGGTGCGAGCCGCCGGTTTTGAAACTCAACAATCACCGGAGCTTGAATGTACGGTGCGGTCGCGACGACGCCCGGTGTATTGTCGATCTTTGTTTTGAGCGCTCGCCAATCGCGCAAAACGTCTTCGGAGCTCACGAGAATATGCGCATCGAAATCGATCACCTTTTGGCGCAGCTCCCGGTCGAAGCCGGTCATCACTGAAATCACGAGGATCAAGACCGTCACGCCTAGCATTACACCGAGGACAGAAATCAGTGTGATGATCGAGAGAAACGTCCGCTTCGGTTTCAGATACCGCAGCGCCAGGAAAAGACTAAATGGAAGGTTCAATTTGACGAACGACAATTCAGCAGTGCGCTATTGCCAAGATCATTTGTTCATCTTGGAATGATCTCTACGTACTGAAGGAATTTTGTATTTTCCTCGTACTGGAACATTGCCTGCGAGCCGGGAAACTTTACTGTAACAAAGGTTATCGTTGAGATTAATGACTTAGCTCTTATGGGGGCCCCACCAGGGACGCTCATTTTGTTAAGTGCCGTGTCGACCGTCTCACCGAGTCGTGCCCTTTCAGCAAATAACGGGTCATAGGAGTCCGTCGGAGTATATTGCCCGAACGACTGCATCACCATTGGTGCCTTCCAATCGGAAGTTATCCCTTGGGCAAATGTGCCGCGGTACCCGGAGCACGAGACGTGCGTCTCCGAATCCTCCTGGGCCGTCAAATAAACAATAATACTCGCGAGTCGCTGCGTTTGTGAATCTGCCAAAATCGAGCGTTTAAACCTGAAGACCAAGCCTTGGTTCGCGTAGACCAGAATCGGGCCCGTTTCTGGCGTCGGATCAGTAACCGCGGTTGGCTTGCCAAATAAGTCCGTGACCTTGTCCAGCGTGAGCTCCGCCAATCGGCGCTGGTCGATTGTGCCGCGGACAAGGTCAATCCTTGGACCAGATGATGTGAAGTCACCTGACTTGCTTGCACGAACGGTATTGACCCCTGAGTCGCGATGTGCATTTTCCGACGTTGGCCTTTCTGTTTTTCTAGAGCAAGAGCTCGTGGCGGTGACCGCGAGTGCGAAGAGCGTCAGCAGTCTTACGTATGACATGATCTAGCGATATTATCTCGTCCGCCGCAAGTTCTATCAAGGCCGACTCCTCTGAATGGCCGATGTCGAAAAGGTCCGCTTCGGTTTCAAATACCGCAGCGCCAGGAAAAGACTAAATGGAAGGTTCAATTCAACGACACCGTGAGTGCGATTTAATAGTTTTTCCAGAGCGGATTGTTGTAGCGAGGAGTCCCCACGTTTCCCGCGGATACTCTCGACTCCGGGAGTCCGTGATGTACAAGATGTTGAACGGCGAGGGCACTGCGCAAAATTTCGTTGGCTTCAAACCCACTGGACGGATAATAGAGAATCGTAACTATGCTTCGATCGGTTCACTTATCTAATTTTCGTGGATTTTCGGAGGTGAAGCTCAACAACCTGCAACGTGTTAATTTAATTGTAGGCCGGAACAACTCCGGTAAGACATCGTTGCTCGAAGCAATCGCTTTTCTCCAGTGGCCAGCCAAACCGCAGGACATGCCCAAGCTACTACGGCCGCAATTTGGTAATGTGCAGAATCGGTATTTTCGGTGG
>QHOF01000278.1 GCA_003219335.1 Verrucomicrobiota bacterium
AAGTCCAAAATTCCTCAAAATCAACTAAATCTGATTTACTGCCAGCGACTGTTATGCCGCTCTTCTCGTCAATAGTAAAGTCTTCCAGATTTGCCTCCACGTGAACGGTGATGTAATCCTCGCCTTGTTCGGTCCAGGCTTCAGTGATCTCTGTGTTGCGAAGCGCGATGTTCTCGATGCAGTTCCGTCGTCCTTGGTTGCGGAGATCCATCAACTCCCGCTCCCATGAGCGGGCAAGCTCCGGCGCGCAGAGAGAGTTAACCGTTGCTATGTCCAATCGGCTCCAGGCCATCTGCAACTTGAAAAAGATATCTTGACCGGTTTTTATAAACTGGGCAGGGTCAAAGTCACGGTCCAGCATACGAATAGGGCTGAAGTCCGGCTGATCTGCCGCTGTAGTTTCCGGCATCGTGTTGTCGTAAGCGAGAGGATAACCCGCACTTTGGTACTCCATATCCCCATAATTCGGTTCAAGGGCGGGTCTACGCATCATGCTATAGATAAAGTAGCCGAGGCCTACCAGAAGAAGGATCTCGATCAAGCCGATACCGCTTCCGCCAATGCCTCCCCAACCTCCACCAGCGAAACCGGAGAAAAGCATTGCGCCCAAAAAGCCTCCCAGGAGACTTCCGGCCAAGCCACGCATAAAACCGCCCGGCTGCGGAGCGACGGGCACGGGTTGCGGTAAAGGTTGACTTGCTTCTCTCGTCGGCTGGACGGGTGGCGCTGTCTGTGAGCGTCGAGCTGGAGCTTGGTAACTACGCGAACCACGGCTTCCGGCAGAGCTGCTTCCGCCGGCGCGCGCTTCCGCATGGCGTTCCAACACGGTCAGCGTCAAACAAACAGTCGTAAGTAAAATCACCAATCGATCCACCGCTCGGTGCGATAAGTTACCCATGGGCCCTTCTCCCCCTGAAATTGAAATAGGCGAGGGCAGTTTAGCTCCGACTTTAAAGAAGCGCCAGCAATTTTTGTCAGTGCGCGGTGCGAAATCTTTGACGGTCTTGCCGATTCGTAGCGGCCCTTCGTGAAGCAATCCTCTAGCTGCAATTGAGGTACTTGTCGCGGTTGCCTTGAGCTGATGAGATGGCGCTAACCTAGGAAAGATGGAACTTGGCAACGATGAGGTCCAGCTGTCATGAACTCAAGTACCATGGAACGTTGATGACGATGATTCGCTGGTCCCCCTTTAGCAGGAGCAAGGCTTTTAACCATTCTCCGCGCTGATTATACCAACGTCGCTCCACCAGCTCTGGAATCAGCACTGCGATCTCTCTATCAGGATTCTTTCGTTCGAGGTCCAGTACATAGTCAAGCATTGGGTTGATTACAAAACGGTAAGGTGATTTCAAGATTACCAGCTTGGGAGTCGGTAGGCCGGCATTCTTTGTCGGTTCCTCGACAAAGCGCATCCAATTCTCGCGCAGGGTGCCATCGCTTCCTTCTCCCGAGTCGATATGTAAAGCCCGCACGTCAGCCGACAAATTCAACGCAAATTGCAGCCCTCTTTGAGCGATCTTGTTCCAGTGAAGAATCGGAACCACTACTAGCGGCTCTCGTAAATGGCTTACGTCGAGCGGCATCGGATTCGCGGTTTGCGCTTCCACTTGGTCGTAATGCCGATACACCGCCATCATTAAAATTACCATGGCGGGGATCAGTAGTGTTGTTACCCATGCTCCCTCGGCAAACTTGGCAATAGTCACAACAACTACAGTCGTTGCAGTTGCAACAGCTCCCACCCCGTTCACGAACATGCTGCGTCGTGACCGTCGCCCTCTCTTTCGCCGCCAGTGCGCCACCATTCCAGCTTGAGAGAGCGTAAACGCCAAGAAGGCGCCGACGGCAAACAGCGGGATTAAACGATCTGTCACCCCGCCGAACAAAATCAGCAAAAAGCCGGATAACAATGCGAGCGCGCAGATGCCTTGCGAATATACGAGCCGCCTCCCGCGGGAAGCGAACGAGTGGGGAAGATATCCATCCACCGCGACTACGCGGCAAAGGCGTGGAAAGTCGGCAAAGGCCGTGTTGGCCGAGAGCGCTAGCACCAGCAGAACGGAGCCGATCGTGAGATAGTAGAATGCGCCCTTTCCCGCAACCGCCGCGGTTAGTTGAGAGAGTACGCTCTCATAACCCGGCTGCCCTGGGACAGTTGCGCCAATTTGGTAGACTCGCACCAGATATGCGATGCCCGCCAGCAGCACGATAAGAATCGCAATGATAGCCGTTAGAGTGCGTTGCGCCAATTTCACGACAGGGTCACGGAATGCTCTCACGCCGTTGCTGACCGCCTCGACCCCGGTCATTGCAGTGCAGCCGCTTGAAAAAGCTTTGAGCAGTAGCCACGCGCTAACTGTGGCCTGCGCGTGAAGTGAAGGAGGAGCAATTGTCGGCACCGGATGACCGTCAGCGGCAAGCGACTTGACCAATCCGAGCCCGAGCGTGATGAACAGGGTTCCAACGAAGAGATATGTCGGAAACATAAATACTGCACCCGTCTCACGAGCCCCGCGGAGGTTCACAATCGTGATCATGAACAAGATCGCCACGCAGAGCGACAGCGTGTGCGGCTGGAGGGACGGAACGGCCGATACGAGCGCGCCCACACCGGCTGAGATTCCTACTGCCGCCGTAAGCACGTAATCAATCATGAGCGCTGCGGCCGCAACTAAGCCGGGAAAGGCCCCGAGGTTTTGACGCGCAACCGTGTAGGAGCCACCACCAGTAGGATAAGCTTCAATGGTTTGGCGGTACGAAAAGTAAACGATCGATAGCAGAATAATGATGCTGGCGCTGATCGGAAGAATATAGGTAATTCCAGCAGCGCCCAGTGGAATTAGCAATGTGAGGGCGGCTTCGGGACCGTACGCGGCGGAACTGAGCGCGTCCAATCCAAAGATAGGAATCCCAGCCGCAGATCCAAGTTTCTCTCCCCTTTCTTCAGACGACCTTAGCGGTCTTCCAAACAGCAGATCCATGAGTGCCATCACTCGGCTCCCTTTCCTTTATCATCCGAATCCAAATGTTAGTCCATTGCCTCGTACGCCGCCAAAACAGAGTTTACGTCGGCGACGCGGCTTTCGTTTTCCGTTCGCGCTAACTCTTACGCGAGGAGAATTGTCGATTTGCAGATCCTCCAGAGCGAGGTCGATCTCCCCGTCAATCCTCTGCCCAACCACTCACAGTTTGAAATGAGCTTCTGCAAGTCAAATTCCTCACCGGAAATCATGGTGCGAATATTTTGAATCTCTGATTGAATCTCTCTGCGCGGCGGTGAAGTTCGACTGGGAGGACCCCAAACCCGCACGTCCCCTTAAATGAACGACGCCCATGACGCCGACATCGAAAGATTGCCGAATTTGCTCCGGTTCGATTTCCAAAAAAGCGCCGCGGCCATAGCCACTGGCACTGGGCGGCGTGTGCTATCGGGCGAGGATTCTTCGTGAACAGTAATCCGCTTAAGCTCAGCGTTATAGGATCCACGCTTGAGAACCGGTCTGGTTGATGAAAAAAAAGAGCATGAAATCCCGCTCATATTAAGCCAGCGGAAACGTTAACTTAAAAACGGTCCCCTTTCCCCGTTCACTGGTATAACTAATTGTCCCTTCATGGGCTGATACTATTTGCTTCACGATCATCAGACCCAGGCCGGTGCCTTCAGATTTAGTGGTTACAAAGGGCTCAAAAATTCGTATTCCCCCTAGGATCCCAACCCCAGTATCGATGATGTGGAGATGGAGGTGTTCTCCGGACACAAAAGCTTTCATTGTGAGTTTTCCTCCATCGGCCATAGCCTCTATGGCGTTCCTGCACAGATTCAGCAGAACCTGCTTCAGCTTGTCCTGGTCTGCCATTATCAGAGGTAAATCTAAGGGGAAATCTATGGCAACCTGAATCCGACGGCTTGAATATGACGACCTTTCAACGGCCAGAAGCTCTTTGGCTACATCGCACAAGTTTGTTGGCTTTAGCTCGATTTGCTGAGGCTGGGCAAGAGAGCGAAAGTTCTGCAGGAGCGAAGCCAGCCGGTTAATTTCGCCTGAAAGAGCGTGCACGCTAAAAAGGATTTCGTCTCCTGAAAGTTCCTCATGATTGGACAATTCTTCCTTCAGGATGTGAATAGTCATGGCCATGCCAGCTAAGGGATTACCAATCTCATGAGCGAGCAGGGCTGCGGTTCGACCTATCGTGGCCAAGCGCTCCTCCATGCGAAGCTTTACCTCGGCGTCTTTGCGCTCAAATGCTCGTCCTAACTGGATACCAGCGTGCCTTATCGCATCGGCGAGACGATCATCAGATTCTTTTGTCTCCGTTGAGAAAAATTCGAGCACGGCAACAACTTCTTGACTCACACAGACCGGAACGGCGAGACCGGTTTTGATTCCACTCGTCTTCGCAACTTCTGCTCGCAAAAAATTCGGATCCCTGACTACATCTTCGAGCCAAATAGCTTTTTTGGTTTGTATGGCACGACTGATCAATCCTAGTCCACTCGGGGTAAAGAGCGCGTCACTCGATTTTTGAAATTCCTGAAATCGCGCTGGATCTTTGACGTACCAAACCCCAGTGGAAACCAGTTGAGGCTTCGGAGCTTGAACTCGATAAGCGTGGCCGAGAGACCAGCCCAAATGAGTACAGACATGGTCTATTGTGGATTGAAGGGCTTCATCGATACTTGTAGCCGAGTTGGCGGCTTCAGCCACGACGCGGAGTAACTGAACGATTTGGTGCTCTCGCTCAAGAGTACTTTCTGCTCGCTTGCGCTCATCAATTTCTATCTGCAATCGTTGATTGGCGCCTTCTAGCTGAACGGTACGCTCGGCAACTCGGCGCTCCAAATCTTCTTCGTCGCCTTTTTTTGCAGCAGCAAAGAGAGTGATAATGATCCCTTCGGCTATAAAAATAATTTGCGAGCCTAAGTCAACCGGACGGTGAATCGCAAAAGACCAAACAGGAGGAATAAAAAAATACTGAATAGCGGCTGCCGATAAACCGGTAGCTAAAAGCCCGGGATCGCGCCCAAAAAGCCAGGCGCTAAAGAGGATAGGGAGAAAAAAAAGAGGAAAGGGTCTACTCTCGGCAAACTGAAAAAGCAAAAGTCCACAGGCGGCCGTCACCACCACAGCCAAGGTAGCGAGAATGTAGCCAAGGATTGGTGACACCACAAAACGACGCACGCTGAATATGTGCACAGAAATTCCACAGAGT
>QHOF01000087.1 GCA_003219335.1 Verrucomicrobiota bacterium
CATGGCGTCCAATCTCACAGCGCAGGTCCGCAATATCGCCGCCGTAACGACCGCAGTCGCCACGGGCGATCTTGGCAAGAAAATCACGGTGGACGTCAAAGGCGAGATTCTCGAGTTGAAGAACACCATTAACACGATGGTGGATCAGCTTTCGTCTTTCGCAGCGGAGGTCACGCGCGTGGCGCGCGAGGTGGGCACGGAAGGAAAATTGGGTGGTCAAGCTAACGTGAAAGGTGTTGCCGGCACCTGGAAGGATTTGACGGACTCTGTGAATTTCATGGCGTCCAATCTCACCGCGCAGGTACGCAACATCGCCGCTGTCACGACAGCGGTCGCCACCGGTGATCTGACGAAGAAAATCACGGTGGACGTGAAGGGTGAGATTCTCGAGCTGAAGCTGAAGAACACCATCAACACGATGGTGGACCAGCTTTCGTCCTTTGCAGCGGAGGTCACGCGTGTCGCGCGCGAAGTCGGGACAGAAGGAAAACTCGGCGGACAAGCGCGCGTGCCCGGTGTTGCCGGTACCTGGAAGGATCTGACCGACTCAGTGAACTCGATGGCATCCAATCTCACCGCGCAGGTCCGCAACATCGCTGCGGTGACCACGGCTGTCGCCATGGGCGATTTGTCCAAGAAAATCACCGTAGATGTGAAAGCCGAGATTCTGGAATTGAAGGATACGATCAACACGATGGTGGACCAATTGCGCTCGTTCGGCTCCGAGGTCACCCGCGTGGCGCGCGAGGTCGGTTCCGAAGGCAAGCTGGGCGGACAAGCCGATGTGCGCGGCCTTGCAGGCGTGTGGAAAGATCTCGGTGACAACGTCAACTTCATGGCGTCGAACCTAACGACACAAGTCCGCAACATCGCCGCTGTAACCACGGCGGTGGCCACGGGCGATCTGTCCAAGAAGATCACCGTTGATGTCAGAGGTGAAATTCTCGAATTGAAAAACACGGTCAACACGATGGTGGACCAACTGTCGTCGTTTGCCGATGAGGTCACGCGCGTCGCGCGCGAGGTTGGCATGGAAGGAAAGCTCGGCGGCCAGGCGGTGGTGAAAGGCGTTTCGGGTACCTGGAAAGACCTCACCGACAACGTGAACTTCATGGCGTCGAACCTGACTGATCAGGTGCGCGGCATCGCAAAAGTGGTGACCGCAGTCGCAAACGGCGATTTGAACCGCAAACTTTTCCTCGAAGCCAAAGGCGAAATCGCCGAGCTGGCCGAGACGATCAACAACATGATCGATACACTCGCGACGTTCGCCGATCAGGTCACAACAGTTGCACGCGAAGTGGGTGTGGAAGGAAAACTCGGCGGGCAGGCGAACGTGCCCGGCGCCGCAGGGACATGGCGCGATTTGACCGACAACGTCAATCGGCTGGCAGCGAACCTCACCACGCAGCTCCGTGCCATTGCCGATGTCGCGACAGCGGTGACCAAGGGCGACCTCACGCGCTCAATTCAGGTCGAGGCGCAAGGCGAAGTTGCGTTCGTCAAGGACAACATCAACGAAATGATTCGTAATTTGAGGGACACGACATTACGGAACGAGGAACAAGACTGGCTCAAGACCAACCTCACGAAGTTCACCCGGATGTTGCAGGGACAGCGCGATTTTCTGACGGTTGGCAAACTCATTCTCTCCGAGCTCGCCCCGCTGGTTTCGGCCCAGCACGGCGCTTTTTACATGATGGATAAGTCCAATGGAGAATCGGAGCTTAAGCTCCTGGCAAGTTACGCGCACCAGGGAGGCAATGGCGCGAAGAACCGTTTCAAGCCGGGCGAGGGTCTGGTCGGACAAGCAGCACTTGAAAAACGGCGCATCCTTCTGACCGACGTACCCAGCGACTACGCGAAAGTGAGCTCCGGCCTGGGCGAATTTCGACCGACCAACATCGTCGTGTTGCCGATTCTCTTTGAAGGCCAGGTCAAAGCCGTCATGGAACTTTCCTCAGTTGAGCGATTCAGCCCAACGCATCAGGCGTTTCTCGATCAGTTAACGGAGAGCATCGGCATCGTGCTCAACACAATTGAAGCAAGCACGCGAACGGAAAATCTGCTCAAGCAATCGCAATCGCTCGCCGCCGAGCTGCAGAAGACGAACCTCGAGTTGGAAGAAAAGGCGCGCTCGAATCTGGCGAAAGACCAGTTTCTCGCGATGCTCAGCCACGAATTGCGCACGCCGCTCACGCCGGTGCTCGCCTCCGCTCTCGCCCTCGAGAGCGAGCCGGAGTTGCCTAAGGACATTCACGAATCGCTGCAAATGATCCGGCGCAACGTGGAATTGGAGGCGCGGCTGATCGACGACCTGCTTGATCTGACGCGCATCGATCGCGGCAAGGTGCAGCTCAATTTTGAAGTCGTTGATGCCCACACGCTGCTGCAAAACGCGCTCGAGATTTGTCAGCCGGAAATCGATCGCAAACGTCTGAGGCATTCTCTAAACCTCGACGCGCAAAAGGTTCACATGCGCGCAGACCCGGCGCGATTGCAGCAGATCTTTTGGAATCTCATCAATAATGCGGTGAAGTTTACGCCGCGAAATGGGCAAATTACCATCACCACCAGCAACGATTCCGACGGCCAATTGCGCGTGGCCATCGCGGATACCGGCATTGGAATCGAGCCGGAAGCGCTGCCGAAAATTTTCGACGCATTCGAGCAAGGCGGCAGGACTCAATTAGGAGGCCTTGGGCTTGGACTCGCCATCAGCAAAACGCTCGTAGAAGCGCATCACGGAAAAATTGCCGCGCAAAGCGCGGGCAGGGACAAAGGCTCGACGTTGACGCTGGTTTTTCCAACGTGCGAAAAAGCGGAGCCGCAAATCGCGCCAGCTATCTTACCCAGACTGGCTGAGCGCCAGCCGATGCGGATTCTACTTGTCGAAGATCACGAGGACACAAACCGGTCGCTCACGAATCTGCTCCGACGGCGCGGCTATCACGTGCAATCAGCGCTCAATTTCCAATCTGCCCTTGATTTAGGCGCAAAGGAGCAATTCGATGTGCTCATCAGCGACCTGGCTTTGCCCGATGGCAGTGGAATCGATCTGATGCAGAAACTCTATTCAAAGCGACCGGTCCTGGGGATTGCTCTCACCGGTTTTGGAATGGAAGACGACATTCGCAAGAGCTACGCTGCAGGATTCAAGCATCACCTGGTGAAGCCGATTGATCTGAATAAACTCGACTCTCTGATTCAAGAAGGCGCGGCGACCCTCGCATCTTTGTAACGTCCATCGCGGGGATGCTGTAGTGTGCGCTGTCCTCAGCGCAAACCTCCGATTGCCGCGTCCGGTGAAGTCCGCTGCGGACAGCGCACGCTACAGCATTAGTATTATGAGCATTCCTTGGCCACCCGTGCGCCAGGCAATCGTTAAATCACTAAATCGCTAAATCACTAAGTTGGATTATCTTCGCAGTTTAAATCAGCGCCCGTAGCTCAACTGGATAGAGCGTTGGCCTCCGGAGCCAAAGGCTGTGGGTTCGACCCCCGCCGGGCGCAATTGTTTTGGTAGGGTCGGCGCGCCGCGCCGACCGGACGCCCCGGCGGGGCGTCCCTACCACTTTCGCGACGCGAAAATTTCCTTTCTACCCCAGCGCTTCGAGCCGGTTGAGCAAATCTTTTTTGCTTGTGACTCCGATGACCTGGTCGCGCAGTTGGCCGTTCTTGAAAAAGAGCAGAGCCGGGATCGCTCGGATGTTGTACTTGAACGAGAGACTCTGATTTTCATCCACGTTCACTTTCGCTATCTTGACCGCGCCCGCTTTTTCGCGCGCGATTTCATCCAGCATCGGCGCGATCATCTTGCATGGGCCGCACCATTCCGCCCAGAAATCGACGATCACGGGCTGGTCCCCCTGCGTCACTTCACGGTCAAAATTGGATTCATCGAGTTTGATAACAGCGGAATTTTCCATGGCTTAAGAAAAGTAAGTCCAAATTTGAATAATTAAAATCAGGGCGGAAACGCCGAGCATGATCCAGAGCAACAGCAGCAATGGATTTTTCTCTGCGGGCGCCACAACGGTTGAAGGGTTTTGCGGAGGAACGTATGGCATGGCAACGAACGGCGGAGTCTTTTTCATCTGAGCCGCGGAGGCAGGTGGATCCGGCACGAGCGGAAGCCGCACCGTCTCTTTATTGAGCCCTGAGCCGGGTGTAGCCGGCGGTGGAGCAATTGGACCGGGTAGTGGCGTCGAAATAGACGGCGGCTCGCGAACAGGCAACTGGATTCGCACCGTCTCGCGAGGTTTTATGTCTTGGTCCGGCGGTTCCTCTGCAATCGCAGGCGGCAGCCTGCCATGAAGCGGAACAGATAAATCTGGAAACAATTGATCAGAAATCGCCAGCTTGTCACGAGTTAACTTCCCACTGGAACAGATACGACCCGCGTTACGCCAATAGATCGTAGCCCCGGCTTCCAGTGATGCTTCGCCAAACGAACTCGCCGACCGATGCCGTCTTGGATAAAATAACGCCCGCATCGACATCCGGGGCATCGCCTTCGCTTCGGGCAATATGCGGCTGATCCACCAGCAACTTCAGCTCGGTTCCAACTTTCTCGCGGGCGATCTCATGCGCAATCTCTTGCTGCACTGACATCGCCGCGCGGTAACGCGCATTCTTTGTTTTCGCGGAAATCTGCCCCGGCATTTTTGCCGCGCGCGAACCGTCTTCCTGCGAATATTTGAATATCCCGAGACGCTCGAAGCGAGCGCGTCGAATGAAATCGAGCAACGCTTCGAATTCCGCCTCGGTTTCTCCGGGAAACCCGACGATGAACGTCGTGCGCACCGCGACGCCGGGAATTCCAGTGCGCAATTTTTCAATCAGGCTTTCGATGTGCGCACGCGAAGTCTCCCGGCGCATGCGGCTCAGCATCGCGTCGTTGATGTGTTGCAGAGGGATGTCAATGTAGCGCGCGACCTTGTCGCATTGCGCGATAGTTTCGATCAGCTCATCGCTCCAATGCGCCGCGTGCGTGTAAAGCAGACGCACCCAGAATTCGCCTTCGATTTTCTGAACCTTACGAAGGAGAGCGGCCAGCGTTGGGCCCCGCGTGGAATCAATCGGTTGCCGCGGGCCCGCCTTGGCCTGCCACAAATCCATTCCGTAGTACGTGGTGTCCTGGCTGATCAAATTGATCTCGCGCACGCCTTCGCTGACGAGCGCGCGAATTTCCGCGAGCACCGATTCAGGTGGACGGCTGCGATGTTTTCCGCGCATTTGCGGAATCACGCAAAAACTGCAGGGGTGATTGCAGCCCTCGGCAATTTTTACGTAGGCGAAATGTGCAGGCGTAAGTCTGAAGCGCGGTGTGTCGTAATCGGGAATGTAAGTCGGACGGGTATTCGTGGAGAATAGCGCACGCGTCCCGCTTGCGTCGCCCGCCCCTGGCGACCGAGACGGTCGCGCTACAATCCTCTCCACAATCGACCCAAGCTCGCTGACCTGATCCAGCCCAATGAATGCATCGACCTCAGGCATTTCCTGGCGGAGTTCTCTGGCAAACCGCTGCGACATGCAGCCGCTTACGATCAGCTTTTGATCCGGCCGCTTGTTTACGCGCTGCTGATGCGCCTCCAGAATCGCTTCGATTGACTCTTCCTTGGCTGAATCGATGAACGCGCAGGTGTTAACCACGAGAACATCGGCGTCTTGCGGACTCGATGTAATTTCCATCCCGCGTTGCAACACACTTCCCAACATGATCTCGCCATCCACAAGGTTCTTGGCGCAACCGAGGCTGATCATGCCAACCTTGATAGGCTGTAGCGGCAGGCGTGTCGCCTGCTCCTTACACTGACCGTGGAAATTTGCAGCCGGCACGGCTGTCGCTACAGCTGGCGAATTCATGACCAGCGTCAGTTGATCGTCACGTCTTCATCGCCTTCTTCAAGCGCTTTGCCGTTCTTAGTGATCTTAACGGCTTCAGGATCGAGCACCCGAATCGAGACGTGCTTACCGCGAAATTCAACCGGGCCGTCAGCCGGGGAAACCCAGCGTTCGTACGTAGGTTTTCCCTTTTCATCGCCTACAGTCACGCGCAGGTAGGTCCTTTTAAGCGGGCGAATGGCGATTCGATTCGGTTCGCCTGATTCTGCTGACGTTGAATTCGGCGACTCTTCTGCTTTCGCCAAATCTTCCCGAGTCACAGGCTTCGCCCGACGCACTTCCGGCTCACTTGGCATTGTGGACGCTGCCGCAAAACCAGTGGACGCGCGTGTCGGCGCGGATGAGACCGTTGGCGCAACCGATGGAGCCGACGCAACTTTGCCTGGCGAAGCTTGTGTCGGCGCAGGTTGAGAAGCGGCGAAAGGCGACGCACTCGGCGACGATTGCGCAGTGGATTCCCCTCGCCCGGGCGCGAGCCGCTGCACATTGAGAAAGAATTTCATCCCCAAAAAGCCGATCACCAAAACCAGGATGCCGAAAATGAGCGGCATCGGCGAAACACGGTCGCTACCGGTAGCAGCAACTGGACGGCGGCGAACGACGGGTGCGCTAACCGGTTTGGCGCGCTCATTCTCCTGTAGATACGAATAGCCATCGACCGTCACGCGCTCGGAGTCCTCGAACGCATCCAGATACGGGGTCACATCGACATCCAGGAATTTCCCGTAGATGAGCAGGAAACCCTTCGCATACGCCAAGCTGGGGAACTGAGAAAAATCGTCTGCCTCGATCTCCGCCAGCCGCGCGGGACGAATCTTCGTCATGCGCGCCGCTTCATCGAGCGTGAGATTTCTCGCGCGCCTTGCTTCCTCAAATTTCTTACCCAGCCCTTCAATCGTCATTGTGCAAAACGCCGGCTAAACCGCAGCGTCGAGATCGACCAGAATCTCGCGTGGTTTTGCGCCTTCGCCTGGCCCCAAAATACCGCGCTGCTCCAGAATATCAACGATGCGCGCCGCGCGCGTGTAACCGAGCCTGAGCCTGCGCTGAAGCAACGAAGTGGAGGCGCGTTTTTCCTGCCGAATGATTTCAAGACATTTCTCGACCAGCTCTTCATCTTCAGCCGTCACTTCTTCCTCCGGCACAGTCGCGGCTTGAAGCTTCTCATGCATGGCCGCGTCAAACGCAGGCGGACTTTGTTCTGAAACAAATTCCACGAGATGATGAATTTCCTCGTCGGTCACGAGCACGCCTTGCGCACGGATGAGACGCGACGCGCTCGGCGGGAGATAAAGCATGTCACCCTGGCCGAGCAAGCGTTCGGCGCCGTTTTCATCGAGAATGACGCGGCTGTCGATCTTGCTCGCAACCTGAAACGCAATGCGGCAAGGGATATTCGCTTTGATGACTCCGGTGATCACATCCGCGCGCGGGGTTTGCGTCGCGACGATCACGTGAATGCCGGCCGCGCGCGCCATTTGCGTGATGCGCGCAACCGCCGTCTCGACATCCGCCGGCGCGGTTTGCATTAGATCAGCCAGCTCATCGATGATAACCACGACGTAGGGAATTTTATCGGGAATCTTCTCTTCTGTAGCCGGCATCGTTGATGCCGGGCTGGGTGCGCCGGTTTCCTCCCCGCCCGAATCATCGATCCCGGCTACAGTTTTTTTCTTCGGTCGGGCATTAAACCCGATAATGTTGCGCACGCCCATGCGCGCAAAAATTTTGTAGCGGCGCTCCATCTCGTCGATCAGCCAGCGCAAGGCGAGCAGCACTTTTTTCGGATCGGTGACGATGGGAAAGGCAAGATGCGGCAGCGACTGATACGCCTGCAATTCCACCATCTTCGGATCAATGACCACAAAGCGCAGTTCTTCGGGCGTAAAGCGAAAGAGCATGCTGGCAATCAGCGCGTTGATGCAAACGCTTTTCCCGCTGCCTGTGGTGCCGGCTACCAACAGATGCGGCATTTGCGCCAAGTCGCTGATGATCGCCTTGCCGTAAACGTCTTTGCCCAGCGCGAGCGGAATTTTGGCGTGGTCTTTCGCGGCGTCCCAGTCCGGCGATTGCAACAGTTCGCGCAGTTTCACGGTGATTTTGCGCGTATTCGCCAGCTCGATCCCGACAGTGTCTTTCCCCGGGATCGGCGCGAGAATGTTGATTCGCTCCGCGCGCGTGGCCCGCGCGAGATCGCGCTCCAGGCTTACGATCTTGTCCACGCGCACACCTTTGGCCGGATAGACTTCGTAGCGTGTGATCGTGGGGCCTTTTGTGATGTCACCCGGCGCCACGGCGATGCCAAATTGCGACAGCGTCTCAATCAGAATTTGTTGGACCTCTCGCAGCTCAGAGGGATCGGTGGCCGGGCGCCCCTCGAAACTGTGCTCTTCGAGCAGATTAAGGCCTGGCAACACATAATCTTCCCAGCTCGAAGCAGCCGTTGTCGCGCTGGGCGTAGGCTTCGCCTTTTCCTCGCTGGCGCGCAATTCGGCAAGAGACGGTTTCCGCACGGCGACGTGTTCGCTCGACGGCACGGTCGTATCGACGACTTTCGGTTTTGGTCGCGCAGCCAGTTCCTCCGGCGAAATGAATGCCCCGGCCGGTTCCGGCACAGGCATCCCTCTTTTCCTGAACTGCTTCTGTAGCGCTTCCAACGCTCTCCGCTCTTTTTCGGTCTTCAGTTTTTCTTTGAGGTCCGACCTGCGAATCCTCCTGCGCAATCGCCATTCGCGCATTCTCCGGACGGTTCGGCGCGTAGCGAGGACCATCTCCCGAATGAGATGAATTGGACGCAAACCGGTAACCAAAATCAACGTGGTCAAATAAATCCCCATGAGGAGAATAAACGAGCCGACAGGGCCGAGCGCGGCGGGCAGCAGCCCCCGCCGTTGATCGGAGAATCGATAGCCGATCATGCCGCCGGACCCTTGAATGTCCACCGGCACCTTCAAACCGAGCAGATGGCTGACATCCCAGAACTGATCGAGACACGCGCCAGACACAATGAACAAAACGATCCATGGAATCCGGGGCGCCATGCGCAGCCGGGGATAAAACAATTTCGCCGCGCCGAACCCGAGCAGCACCGCTGAGACCAGTAACGACGCGAAAACGCCGATGGATTGATAGAAAATGCCCGCCACAATTGCGCCGACGGGGCCGATGAAATTTTGCGCGGGATGATTCGCCGGTGAAACGTGGCTAAACCAGATCCAGGACGGTATATCTTTTGGCGTGTAAGAAATCAGCGCAAAAAACAGCAATGTGCCGACAAAGAGCAGAACGAGAGCGAAGACTTCGTTCCACGCGCTATTTCTGTCCGTGCGGGCCACCGCGTCTGATAGTAACCTCAAGGCGGCGTCTTTCAATCCCGTTGTAGCGCACTCGCCTGTTCTCTTACTCTTGCTCATGCTCTTGCTCGTGATCGTGATCGAACGATTCGGCGCGCCCGGCGGTCGCGCCCTACCGTAGGGCTTTCATCCTTGCGCGCGACGCAAGAGACTGATAACTGTGGCAGCGCATTATGGCTCGCTTCTTTCGCCTGGGCGTCGTCGCTGTTGCGCTCGGCATGCTTCTCTTTTGCATATCCTGCGAAAAACATCCTCTAGGCCAGATGCCAGACGTTCAACGCGAACAGCCCGATCCAGCGAAAAAAGTCTGGTCGCATGCGACAGAAAAGAATTCTGACGAACCTTCGGCTTCAGCCAGTCCGGCCGAAGTTGTTCCGCATGAAGCTCGTTAGGCAAAGGAGATCATATGGCTAAACACAACTACGCAACGTCGCCACCAAACATCAGCACCATGCCGCCGGGCGTGCCGTACATCATCGGCAACGAAGCCGCGGAGCGTTTCTCCTATTACGGGATGAAGTCGGTGCTGACGGTCTTCATGGCGCATTACATCTTGAATCAGTCGGGCGTGCTGGCGCCGATGAGCCCGAACGAGGCGTACATGTACACGCATTACTTTGTGTTCGGCGTCTATTTCCTCCCGATCCTTGGCGCAATTATCGCCGACGGTTGGATCGGCAAATACTGGACCATCTTATCGCTTTCGATCGCGTACTGCTTGGGCAACCTCACACTCGCCTGCATGGCCACCTCCTGGGGAATTGCGGTGGGACAACGGACGATGCTCGTAATAGGATTGACGCTGATTTGTTTGGGTGCCGGCGGCATCAAACCGTGTGTGTCGGCCAACGTGGGCGATCAGTTTGGCGAATCCAACAAGCATCTGCTATCAAAGATGTTTGGTTGGTTCTATTTCTCGATTAACGCCGGTTCGTTTATCTCCTCCGTTCTCTGTCCATGGCTCCTTGCGAATCCCAAGTACGGACCGGGATGGGCATTTGGGATCCCTGGTATTGCTATGTTGATCGCGACTTTGTTTTTTTGGGGCGGTCGCAACAAAATGGTGCACGTGCCGCCGGGAGGACTTGGTTATTTGCGACAAACTTTCAGTCGCGACGGCCTCATCACTCTTCTCCGCATCGCAATGGTTTACGTTTTCATTCTGGTCTTCTGGGCGCTTTGGGGGATGAGCAACGGTGTCGAATGGACTTTGCAAGCTGAGAAAATGGATCTGCACTGGCTGGGCATGGATTTGATCGCTGCCCAAGTGCAGACCGCAAACCCGATCTTGATTCTGCTTTTTATTCCGCTGGTTAACTATGTCATCTATCCGGCGATCAATCGCGTTTTTCCTCTTACTCCACTGCGCAAAATTGGCATCGGTCTTTTCCTCACAGGTTTGTCTTTTGTCGTTATTGTTTGGATCCAGGGACAAATCGATGCTGGTTTAAAGCCGAGCATAAATTGGCAGTTCCTCGCATACATCATTCTGACTCTTGGCGAAACGATGGTGTCGATCACTGGGCTTGAGTTTTCATACACTCAGGCCCCGAACACGATGAAGAGCTCCGTCATGGCGCTGTGGCTTTTCACTGTCGCTTTCGGCGAGTTCTTCGTTGGAAAGTTTAACGCGTGGGACTTGAACGCCGACGGCACACGCAAGCTGACCGATTACCAATACTTTACGTTCTTCATGTGGTTGATGTTCGCGGCGGCGGCTGTTTTCGTGGTGGTCGCCTGTTTCTATAAAGGGCGCACTTACCTGCAAACACAGCAGCTAACTCCCGACGAGATCGCCACGGAGCCGATTCTCCACGGCGGCACGCCGAGCTGACTGTTGGATGAAAATCATCGTCGCGCGCTTGCGCAGCCTCGATGGTGTTGTCGGTCCCCGGCGCATCGGCAGATCGCTCCGTCACCTGCTGGCCGCATCAATGAGCGCCGGTGAAGAAATTTAAATCGATCTTCATCGGTCCCGATGGTCTTCGCCATGGCTGGCGATTTCTGATCTTTGCGGCCGCAATTATTTTTGTCGTCGAACTTGTTGAACAACCCGCAATCGCATTCCTCGCGGCGAAACTACATGTCGATCGAAGCGCACTGAGCGCGCCGTCGATTATTGTTAGCGACGGTTTCGATTTGGTTATCCTTCTCGTCGTGACCGGTGTGTTTGCACTCTGCGAACGCCGTCGCCTCGACAGCTACGGCCTGCCGATCAACGAAGCATTTGGCGGACTTTTTTGGAATGGAGTAGTCGCAGCGCTCGTCGTAGTTGGTTTTGTCGGAGTAGGCATGCTCGTCACGAGCGGAATGCGCATTCACGGGATCGCGTTGCACGGCACCGAACTCATCACATCGCCGCTCTTATGGCTGGTCGCGATGTTGTTCGTCGGCATCATGGAGGAATATCTGTTTCGCGGGTACGCGTTGCAGTCACTCTGGCGCGGGGCCGGCTTTTGGCCGGCTGCACTAATCACGACAGCACTGTTTGCTGGCGATCATCTGGAGAAACCGCACGAAAACGCGATCGATATCGGAATGATTTTCGCTCTCGGCGTCGCGCTCTGTATCAGCGTTCGCGTCACGGGATCGCTGTGGTGGGCGGTCGGCTGGCATGCCGCGTTCGATTACGGCCAGCTCTTCATCATTGGAACGCGCAATGGCGGCCGCGTGCCGGACGGCCGTTTGTTTAATGTCACATTTCCCGGGCCCGCATGGATAAACGGCGGCGAGCTTGGCACCGAGGCAAGCTATTTTATGATTCCGGCAGTCGTGGGAACTTTCATCTATGTTGTCTGCTTCCTGCCTAGGCGATCATCAGCTTTGAAGACATAGAAGAATAGGCTATTGGCATAGGCACAATGAAAATCGTGCTCGGAATTTCGCTCTTGATGTCTTTGTCGATCTCTACCGTCCCCGCGAATTCTCAGGACGACGCGTTCCAAAAAATTGCGCACGACTACATCGAGCAATATTTACAGGCCAATCCCGAGGAAGCGACCGAGCTCGGCGATCATCGGTTTGACGGTCAGCTAACCGATTACTCACCCGAAGCGCGCGCGAAGGACCTGGCAACGCAAAAGGAATTTCGCGACAAGCTAAACGCTATCGATGGATCGCAGCTCACCGGCGCGAACAACATCGATTTCCGCATCCTGAAGGAGAACGTCGATTACCAAATCTTCCAGGCGGAGGAGCTGAAGGAGCCGGACTGGAATCCGCTGGTTTACATGCAGAGCCTGGCCAACAGCCTTTATTTGCTGGTTGCACGCGATTTCGCCCCCGCGGAAAAGCGAATTCCAAATTTGCGCCAGCGCATGGAGAAAATTCCGCGCGTCATCGCAAAGGCGAAGGCGAACCTCCAGCATCCGCCACGCGTTCACACGGAGACAGCGATTGAACAAACGCAGGGCGCAATCAATCTCGCACGCGAAGGACTCGCGCCGCTGCTTGATCAGGCGCCACAAATGAAAAAGGAGCTGGCGTCGTTGCAGGAAAAAACCGCCGCTGCTCTGGGAGATTACAAGAAATGGCTTCAAAACGATTTGCTGCCCCGCTCCGATGGCAATTTTCGACTCGGCGCAGAGAAATATCGAAAGAAATTGCGCTTCGCCCTCGCGTCGGATTTGCCGATGGCAGAAATCACGAAGCGCGCGAAGGCCGACTTGCAACAGACGCAAGCCGCCATCTACGAAACCGCGCTGCCACTTTACAAAAAATATTTCCCGAACGGTGATCCGGCAGCTGCCGGACTCGCGGACAAACATCACGTGACCGCCGCGGTGCTGGATAAACTTGCCCAGCAACATCCTAGCGACGCTACGGTTGTCGATTTCGCGACAAAGGTCGTCGCGGAGGCGACCGGTTTCGTTAAGCAACACAATTTGGTGACTGTGCCGGACGTGCCGCTGGATGTGATCGCGATGCCGCAATTCAAACGTGGTGTCGCCATTGCCTACTGCGACGCACCGGGGCCGCTGGAGAAAAATGGCAAAACATTTTTTGCCGTCGCGCCGACACCAAAGGACTGGTCAAATGAGCGAAAGGAATCGTTTTATCGGGAATACAACAACTACATGATTCGCGATTTGACCGTGCACGAGGCGATGTCGGGCCATTTCGTGCAACTGGCTCACGCCAACGAATTCCGCGCGCCCACGCTGGTTCGCGCAGTTTTCCAGAGCGGCACATTCATCGAAGGCTGGGCCGTTTATTGCGAGCAGATGATGGCGGAACAGGGGTACGGCGGGCCCGAAGTGAAAATGCAGCAGTTGAAAATGCGGCTGCGCGCTATCGCCAACGCCATCCTCGACCAAAGCATTCACGCCGGGAACATGAGTGAGAAGGAGGCAATGGATTTAATGATGAAAGAAGCTTTTCAACAGGAAGGTGAAGCAGTTGCAAAATGGAAACGCGCCCGGCTCACTTCTGCGCAGCTTTCCACCTACTTTGTCGGCGCCACTGAACACCTCGATCTTCGCACCGCTGAGCAGAAAAAGCTCGGCAAAGATTTCAATCTCAAAAAATACAACGACGAGGTGATTTCCTACGGCAGCCCGCCGGTGAAATACGTGCGCGAGTTGATGCTTCAAGGAACGACGGTTTCCCAGCCGTCGAGTTAGATGTGGCCCGAAGACTTTCGGGGCCACTCCTTTGATTGCAATGGGTTCATTGCGCTTCTTTAATCCGCATTGGCAGCAGAAAGGCGCTACTTACTTCATCACATTTCGATTAGCAGACTCCATCCCCATTCATTTGCGGACTCAATGGGAAGAGGAACGCCAGGTCTGGCTGCGATTTCATCCTGAGCCGTGGGATGCTGAGACTGAACAGGAATATCACAAGCGTTTCACCGCTGCGATCGAACGTTGGCTCGATGCCGGGCATGGATCGTGCATATTGCGGCAAAGCGACTGCCTAGGGTTGTCGATGAAACCCTGCGCCATTTCGATGGCAAACGTCTCGCGCTTATCTCATCTATCGTCATGCCGAATCACATTCACGCGCTCTTGGTTCAACATCCAGAATATTCTCTGGAAGATCTGCTTCACAGTTGGAAAACGTTCACTTCGCGAACCATCAATCGATTACTCGGGCATTCCGGGACTTTGTGGCAGCGAAGCTATTTTGATCGACTTGTGCGGGATGAGAAACATTTCCGCAACTGTGTTCGTTATATTCGGCGAAATCCGGAGAAAGCATATTTAGTCGCCGGCGAATACATTTTGTACGAGAGCGACGTAGCGAAGGCCATTGGCTAACAAGGAACGACGGCTTCCCAGCCGTCGAGTTAGACGTGACGGCTGGGAAGCCGTCATTCCTTGAACTTGGCGCGAGGCTTTCCGACAGGCGTGCGTTTGCGCGATTTGGGGGGAGCTGCCTTTTTAGCAGCCGACAATTGCACCAGTTCATCGAGATTAAACGTGCAGCGGCGTTTCGTTCCCACCTCTCGAAAGTCAACCTGATACCAACCATTCATCCGATCCGCTCGATAGCGTTTCTGCCCGATGCGCATCGGTTCACGCGCGATAACCTGATGGATGATTTTCTCGTATCGGGAGCGTGACCACCGTCGCATCCGACGTCCCCAATCGATTGCGCGGCCCACGTCGTCATACGCGGCGGGGCGCTTCTCGAAGTCGAGAAGCGCGCGCGCGTCTCCGGCGAAAACCGCAGCGATGTGCTCGAGCGTGCTGGAATCGCTGATGCGCCAGATTCGCCGGCGAAATGGCTTCAAAGTTTCTGCCGCGATTGCGCGCAGGCTCACCACGCGGTCGTCGCGTAATTTCCAAAGCGGCGCATTAATGTCGGACGTGAATGGGTTTTGGCCTAACGAATCGCCCATGACGCGCCAACCGCGGCGCGAAGAATGTTTTCGCAGGCGAAACGGTGTGATGCGGGGAATTGCGTTTTGGTTCAATTGCCTCAGGCCAAAATCTTCCCAACGGAGCACCGTTTGCACAATACCCGCGATGAAAGCGCAAGTCGCCAGCATTAGCGCCGGGTCCGGTGTAAAATCGGCTGTAACCTCAATTCGGTTCCCGCGCGGACGAACGCCCACCGCGCTGCTCTGCCGGTTTGTCGCCAGCAAAATTACCGGGGCCGGTAAAATGTGCGCCAGCAGATACGCCAGCTTGGTTGTATTGCGAAGCTTTGATCGCCGCGCGTTCGGAAAAGAAAAATTGTAATGCGTGCTAAAGCCTTGGAGGCGGCACTGGCAGCTGTGTCGCTTCGCCCAATAATCTACCTCCACTCGCAAATAGCGGATTTGTTCCCAGAGCAAGCGCGTGGCGCGATAACAACAACCGGGCTCGAGTTCCACAATCGGGGTGGCGACTTCGATCACTCCGGTGTCGAAATAGATCGCGCCGCCGGCGGGCAACTGAAACGATTTGCCGGTCCGCGGAATCATTCGCTGTCGCACCAGGCGGCTGGGATCGCCAAACACTTTCTCCGGCCGCCGTCTGCGTCCGTTGACGAAAAGATGGAATTCCGCTTCCAACCCAATCACGGCGCGCGGCGGCGTTGCGGCAATCGCGCGTTCGCGATACACGCGGCCGATCCGCTCTATTCCGAAATCCTTCATGCGCCCAGTAGGAGCTCAATTCGCCTCGCTGCATTCGCGAGGAGTTACGCTCACATACCCTAAATCGATATGGAGATGGTCGTCGGTTTGTCCTTTTTCCCGTCCGAATGACCGAACAAAGACAGCCGGACTAAGCGACGCCGCAATCACTCCATATTTCTCAATTGATTTCGCATCAGACAGAAAAGCGTCTCCGACGCGATAAATATTCGCGGCTGTGCCCCAGGCGTGAATGCTTTTTGCCCCGCCAACCTGATGCGCCGGCGAGCGATAGCCGCCGTTTGCGCTGATGAACACTGGCGCATCGACTTCGCGCCGAAAATCCTCCAGAAATCTCGCCAGTAACACGATTGCAAACGGCACATAATGCGGAAACGTGCTCAGGAGCAGCCGCGCTTCACGGCAATCGACCAGCATCAATTCCGCGAGCGTGAAATGCGGCGCCAGCCGAATCTCATGCGCTTCCTCCCAACTGCCGATTTCGTAGAAGAAACGCGGCAGACGATGCACATTGCCGAGAAGATCTGTTTCCGTTTCGCCCGGTCGCAGCAGCGCGCGGTACTTTTCAGGGAGACGCAAACCGTCAACCGTCCGCAACACCTCAGCCCTCATTTGATTTGGGTTCCCTCCCCACCAGGAATCGATAAATCAGTTCGGAAATAGCTGCCACAGTTTCGCGTCGCCCCTCTATTTCCTGACCAAATTCAGTCAAAATGACGGCGATGTACGGTTCGCGTTCGGGCAGATACACGATGCCCATATCATGGCAGGCAGTCGAAATTTCCCCTGTCTTGTGCGCGACTGTCGCATGCGCGGGAAGACCGGCGGGAATCATCGAGTCAAATCGTTGCTCCAGCAAAATACGGATCACTTCTTGTTTGCTTCCATTGCTAAGAAAATCACCGCGGATCGCGGACAGCAATTTCAGCAACCCGTTCGCCGTGGCTTCATTGTTTATCCCTCTCTCGTGCGCCGCGTGATCCTCGACGCCTCGCCATAGTTCCACGCTGTCCACGAGCGCGTTCCGCAGAACTCTTCTCGCATATTCGACGCCCACAAAGTCAAGCAGTAAATTCGTCGCAAGATTGCTGCTCGCGGTAATCATCCCTTCCGCTAGCGCGGAAATTTTCGCTGTCCGTCCAATGGACTCATACAGCTCGGGCATTGCATCCGAGTCGCGGTTGAGGTGAAAAGGAAAGCCGTCTGCTGCGCTGAAGAAACGATTTCGCACGTGGAGAGAATGATCCAGCCGAAGCCGGCCCTCATCTGCCGCGCGAAAAATCGCGAGAAGCACAGCAACTTTGATGGTGCTTGCAGCATGAAACCACCGGTCGCCTCGCAAAGAAAATCGGAACCCGGTCTCGAGATCGTGCAGCGCTACTGCGATCGCTCGAGCCTTGCTTTCGCCACCGAGGCGTTCCAATTCCTCACTTAACGTGCTGGAGACATCCACGGCCGACATCGAACTGCTCTTTACATACCCATCCACAACTCGCAAATTCAGCGATGCCAAACCTGGCCACCTGGATTCGGCCCAAGGACACAAAATGGTTTCACCCGATGTTTGCGAAACATCCAGAAATCAAAGTCTGGAATGGGCGAAATCGACACGTTCGCCTCGACCAGATCGACGGACTTCTGCTCACCGGCGGCTCCGATATTTCGCCGGAATTTTTGCGCCAGAAAGTGGCTGATCCCTCGGTAATCAACAAAGACATCGACCCGGAACGCGACCGTTGGGAATTTCAGGCTGTGCAGGAAGCTCTCGCGCGCGGTCTGCCGATTCTGGCAATTTGCAAAGGTCTTCAGGTATTCAATGTCGCGCTCGGCGGCACGTTGAAGCTCGACATCAAAGGGCATAATCTGCCTGAGCAACGGCACCGCGACGTTCAACCACTGCGCAGCGCGCGCCGCGCGTTGCATCGCTTCTCAAAAGTCAATAGCGCACATCACCAAGCCATCGAACATCTTGGCGACAAATTAGAAGTGGAAGCATGGGCTGTGCACGATGGCGTCATCGAGCAGGTGCGGCTGCGCAAGTATCCCTTCGGACTCGCGGTGCAATATCACCCTGAGCGAAGCCGAATCTACGAGTCGCTGTTTGAGGACTTCTTTGCGCGACTGGGGAGCGTTGAAGCGTTAAAGCGTTGAAGAGTTTCACGCACATGCGTCGCGAGGAACGAAACTCGCCGAAGCCGCAACGCGAGCACCGCCGCAACGATCCCACACGCGGCGAGCAGCATGAATGCAGGGCCGTGCGTGCCGAAACGATCTTTCATTGCGCCGATAAGCGTGGGACCGAGGAAACCACCTACATTTGCGATCGTTACTACTAGCGCAATGCCCCCTGCCGCCGCAGCACCAGTAAGGAACCGCGTCGGTATTGACCAAAACGGACCATATGCCGCGCAGTGACCGATCGGAATCAGCGCCAGCGATAACAGCGCCAATGGGTGCTCAGGCAAAAGAGCGCAACCGAAAAAACCTGCGCCCATGACCAACAATGGAATGGCTGTATGCAAAGGACGCTCATCAGTGCGATCGGAATGCGCGCTGTTCAACAGCATGAACGCGATCGTCACCACGCTGATTGCGCCCAAGATGAGTCCTACGCCCAGATCGCTGCTCTTCGTAACCGATTTGATTACGAGCGGAGCCCAAAACGAGTATCCATAGAAACCGATTGCAGCTAAA
>QHOF01000088.1:0-8779 GCA_003219335.1 Verrucomicrobiota bacterium
CACCATCGCGGCCACTCTGCTTTACGGACAACTCCTGCTTTTTATCCTGCCTGCTCTTAAAGCGCGCCATTGGCGGCTGCTCTCCATTTTCAGCGCGGCGTTACTGGTCGCTTTGGTGGGCTTCAGTCGTATCGCCTTGGGCGCGCATTTTTTGACGGACGTTTTGGCGGCAATCGTGTTCGGTGTTCTTTGGTTGGTGTTTTGTTTGATTGCCGGTAAGCCGCTGCGACGCAGCGTGGTTCTGACCCCTGGCGTGCCTCTTGTTAGCGAACCTGCCTTGGTGCGCGTCGAAGAGACACAACAGCCCGCGCAAAGTCTCCTGGGCTGATCAGACGCCGCTCGGCGCAGATTGCGCGAGCGTTGGTTTTTCGTCGTGACGTAGGCGCATCTTCTCGCGCGCGCCCGAATTGGTCTGGAACACGATGAAAGCGCCGGGCAAAATCCAAATAACCGTATGGCTGCTTGGCCTTGCTGGAGCTGCGCTGTTCACAGGATTGTTGATTCATCAAGGCGTCGGCCAGGTCCTCGATGCGTTCGCCACCGGCGAATGGGCGATTATGGGAATCGTCGTTTACCATCTCATCCCAATATTTCTCGACGCGCTTGCGTGGTGGGTCCTTTTTCCGAACCCGGATCGTCCGCCGATGCTCCGACTTTTTTGGATGCGTTGGATCGGCGAATCGGTCAGCACGCTTGTTCCGTCGGCGGCGGTCGGCGGAGACATCGTGCGCGCGCGGCTGGCGGCGATCCGTGGCGTGCCGCTTCCAATTGCCGCCGGAACGGTGCTCGTGGACCTTACGCTTGGCATTTTCATTCAGGCCGGTTTTACCCTGCTCGGACTTGTGCTGCTTGCCGATCTGACGGGCAAGACCAGCTTCGTTCGTCCGACTTTAATTGGAATCGTCATTGCGCTTTTTGCTTTTGCCGGTTTTTATTTTGTGCAGCGGATGGGAATGTTCCGTTTTATCGGCCGCATCGTCTCGCGCCTGGCTGGTTCGTCGGATTGGCAATCGCTCGTGCAAGGCGGCGACACGCTAGATCGGACCATTCGCTCTCTTTATGCGCGACGGCGCGGCGTTGTCGGATGTTGCGCGTGGACCATTGGCTCGCTCGTTATCGGCTCGGGAGAAATTTGGCTGGCGCTTTGGATTCTTGATTTGCCGGACTCGTTTCTGAATGCGCTGATTTTGCAAAGCATGGTTTTGACCATTCGCTCGGCAGCGTTTCCAGTGCCGGCCGGTTTGGGTGTGCAGGAAGGCGGTTATCTTGTGGTTGGCAATTTGCTCGGCATTCCGGGCGAAGGCGCTTTCGCTCTGGCCCTGGTCGCGCGAGCGCGTGAAATCGGTTTGGGCATTCCGGGACTGATTTCTTGGCAACTGATTGAAGCGCGCCGCTTCTTGCGGGCGCGCGCGGCCGCGACTGTTCGATAGTGTTCCAGGTGGGCGGCCAAGTCTCGAAGTTGCTCCAGCCGCTTTTTTACTTTCGCAGGATGGGCGAAACTTGTGCGAACGCCCCACCAGATCCAGGCCATGCCGTTGGGAAGCGCCAGTTGATCTTCCAACGCCGCAATCACATGCGCATCTCCGTAAGCGCTTAGGAAGTAAAGCGCAAAAGACAGCCATTGTCGGCTGCGAATAACTGACAGGATGTCGAGTAAGAAAACGAGCAAATCATCGGCGTGTCGCGATTCGGCCGGGAGCGATTTCTCGTGGACCAGTTCAAAGTCGAGCAATCGCGCGCGGCGAGTCTTCTCATCATAGATAACGTTGGTCATGCTGGTATCGCCGTGAGACCACGGGCCGGCAAATTCATCGCTCCAGTATTGATGAGCGCGGCGGAGTTCGCGGCCGGCTGCTTCCAGCATCCGCCGTGTCAGTGTGCCACGATTCATGTGGTGCCACAGGCTTTCGCCCGGCAATTTGTCCATATTAACTTTCTCTGCGCCTGACGCAGAGACGCGAAACCGATCGCCGTTCAGCATTCGAAAAGAGCTCACTTCCCAGCGCTGCCAGTCTTTCGTCTTGCTCCAAAAACGGATCGGTATGCTCGACATGCGAAAATATAAATTGGCCAAGTCGGCCAACTGCTCGCTGTAAGCGTTGCGGCGCTTGATCACGACTCGCCGCCGCCGCCGGACCTTCTCCGAAGTCGAGCTGATCTTTAAGGAATCGACAAATGTCGCAGCGGCGTTCGTGATCGTGTGGGGTACAAGCGGGAGCAGTCGTTCTGCCAAACTTTTCCCATTTTCCCGAGTTGGCATTGTTCTCTCCTATTCGACTTCGTTGCTCCTCGCGGCCGTATGAATGGAAGGAGAATTAAAGGTTAAAACAGTTACAAAGTTAAATGGCGCTTGGAATTTGCCGGCCAGATCCCCTTCAACCCTGTAACTCTTTTTAACAATTTAACTTTTGCTCAGCGACATTGTTTCACCAACCTTCATGACGCGCAGCCTGGCCCTTAGTTTAAGCTTTTTCATTTCGCGACCGAACGCTTCAGGCGTACCTGTCAAGACTGGGAACGTTGCGTAGTGCATCGGAATCACCATCCGCGGCTTGACCAGCTTCACCGCTTCGGCTGCCCGGGTCGGTCCCATGGTAAAATGATCGCCGATGCAAACCAGCATCACGTCAATTTTGTGAAACCGCGACACCAGCGGCATGTCTGAGAACAAGTCCGTGTCGCCGGTGTGATAAATGGTCGGACCGCCGCGCAACGCGATGATTAATCCAGCGGGCGTGCCGGCGTAAATCGGCGGCGCGTTTTCCTCTTTGGAGACTGCGGATCCATGCCACGCGGGCACGAATGTCACCGCGACTTCGCCTCCGAGCAGATTCAGCGTGCCACCCATGTGTCCGGTCGTTTCAACATCAGCGAGCTCGCTCGGATAACCCAGCGCGGTGACAAGCGCCGCTGACAAATCGAATGTGGTCACAAGCTTCGCGCGCGTCCTTTTCCCGATCTCGACTGCGTCTCCCACATGATCAGAGTGCCCGTGCGTAAGCACAATGAAATGGACACGATCGAGCGCCGCGATCTCCTCCTTCGCTTTTTCGAAAACAGGATTTGTTAGCCATGGGTCGATGAGCAGAACGTTCCCGCTTGACGTAACAATCTTAAGGGCCGCCTGCCCATACCAGGCGAGTTGCGTATCTTTCATGCAATCACGAAACCAAAAAGAACTGCCCGAGCAAGAGCTCCTCGACGCGGCAGAGCGCCAAATGATGAACGACGAAATCACTGTTCGTCATTTGTCATTAATTCGACATTCGACATTCGGCATTCGTCATTTTAGTTACGTTTCACCCAATGAACCACGAGCACGCTCACCAGCTTCTCAGCGCGAGCGATCCGCGTATGGCGGCGCTTATAGCGCGTTCGCAGCGCTACGAGATTCAGACGGCGGTTTCCATCCGTCCATTTGACGCGCTCGCGGAATCCATTGCGTACCAGCAACTGAACGGCAAAGCCGCTGCGATGATTTGGAGCCGCGTCCGCGCGCTGTATCCCAAAATAAAATGGCTCGTTCCCGAAGAAGTCGTCGCAACACCGGACGAAACGCTTCGCGCGGCAGGTCTAAACGCTTCGCGCGGCAGGTCTTTCGTGTTCGAAGATTGCCGCATTAAAAGATCTCGCCGCGAAGACGATCGATCGCACAGTGCCGTCGGGGCGAGCGCTTCTCGCGATGAGCGACGAAGAAATCATCGCGCGGCTTACCACGGTGCGCGGCATTGGACGCTGGACGGTCGAGATGCTTCTTCTTTTCGATCTTGGTCGTCCGGATGTCTGGCCGGTCGATGATTACGGAGTGCGCAAAGGTTTCGCAAAAATTTTCGGACGTCGAAAACTCCCAACGCCGAAGCAGCTGATGAAGATCGGTACCAAATGGCGGCCGTATCGATCGATCGCGGCCTGGTATTTCTGGCGAGCGCTGGACGAGCCGGAAAAGTTACAAGGTTAAAACAGTTACAACCGTTACAATGGATCCCTTTGTAACATTGTAACGTTGTAACTCTTTTAACCATTTAACTTGCGCTTCATGACGCGTTTGCTTACAACGCGCGCATCATGGCGATGATTCATGTTAACCGGGGCGCAACGAGTCTTGGCGTTTTCTCCGAAGAAGAAGTTCGTGAAGGGCTGGCCACAGGCCGTTTTGCTCCAACGGATCTGGGGTGGCGCGAAGGCATGGCCAGTTGGCAGCCGCTCTCGCAATTCCCAGAATTCGCGGGCGCGCCTGGGCCGGCTATGCCGCCCGTGCAGGCTGGCGCAGTTCCGGCAACGGGACCTGCGGTCGCCGCGCGTAGCGGTCTGCCGTGGGAGCACCGGCAGGAGCGCGGTTTTTTCAACGCATTCGTCGAGACATTGGCAATGGTTCTTGCCAAGCCCGGTGAGGCATTCGCGGTTATGAGGCGCGAGGGCGGATTGGGCGAGCCGCTCCTCTATGCGATCATCGGCAGCAGTTTCGGTTTGGTTGTTTATTTCCTGTTCGCTCTTCTCGCGCCATCAGTGGCGAGCTTTGGCGGCAAAGAGAACCCGTTACTGCATCTCGTCGGCGCAGGAATTGGCTCGATCCTTCTGATCGTGCTGATTCCCATCGGTGTTGTGGTGGTGGCGTTTATCAGCTCGGCAATTTTGCAAGTTTGCCTCATGATTGTGGGGGGAGCGAAAGAACCGTTCGAGACAACGTTTCGCGTGGTTTGCTTTTCGATGGGATCAACGGACCCGCTGTTGATTATTCCATTCTGCGGCGGACTGATCGCTGGAATCTGGCGCATCGTTCTTAACTGCATCGGCCTTGCTCGTGCCCACGAGACCGACACAGGTCGCGCTGTGTTTGCAGTTTTTCTTCCGCTGATTGTTTGCTGCGGCGGCGCGTTTCTCATCGCGATGATGCTCGGTGCGTGGGGCGTTTGGAGCGCATCACAGCATTAGCTATCCCTCTGAATGCAGTTTCGACGCCACCAGCTTGAGCCGGGCGAAACTGATCACGAACTAGTCTGGTTGGCTGTTTCCGCCGGATCACTTACTCTGGCAGCGGCTTGGTTCACGCTCGGTTTGCCGTGGCCGCGCTGCGTGTTTCACGAGCTTACTGGTCTGCCGTGCGTCACGTGCGGAATGACGCGGTGCGCGATTCAATTCTTTCACGGCCACTTTCTCGCCGCATTGAAATGGAACCCGCTCGTGTTCGCAGCGCTCTGCGGAGTAACGGTATTTGATCTCTATGCCTTCGCGACGCTCGCAATGCGCGCGCCGCGTTTGCGAATGGTCTTCCGCCAACGCGAAAAGAAATTCGCGCGAGGAATTGTCATCGGCGCGCTCGCGCTAAACTGGATTTATCTGCTGATACACTGGCGCAATTTTTAGATTGGTAGGGTCGGCGCGCTGCGCCGACCGGACGCCGTAGCGCGGCGTCCCTACCGCACCAATCGTGGCGAAGATTATTTTCTTCGTGCACTTCGCGCGCTTCGTGGTTGAACTTCTGGTCAATGCGAATCTTGATCACAGGCGGCGCGGGGTTCATCGGCTCGCATCTTGCCGAGAAACTGCTCGAGCGCGGACATGAAGTCGTGATTCTCGACGACTTCAACGATTTTTATGATCCGCAAATCAAGCACGCAAACATTAGTGGTTTCGCCAAAGATGTTTCCATTCACCACGTCGATCTTCGCGACAGCGAATCGGTGCGGAATGTCTTTCATCGGGAAAAGTTTGACGCGATCGCGCATCTGGCTGCGCGCGCAGGTGTTCGGCCGTCGATTCAACAGCCGCGACTTTACTGCGACACGAATGTCACCGGCACCTTGCATCTGCTCGAGGCGGCACACGTGACCGGCGTCGAGCGATTCGTTTTCGCGTCGAGCTCATCCGTATATGGTGCTTCGAAGACGATTCCGTTTTCCGAGGATCAATCTCTCACTCAGACGCTCAGCCCGTACGGCGCCACGAAAATCGCCGGCGAATTTCTGTGCTCAACCTACTCGCACCTTTACCAGATGCGCGTGGTCGCGCTGCGGTATTTTACTGTTTACGGTCCACGGCAGCGTCCCGACCTGGCAATCCATCAATTCACGCGGCGCGTCCACGCTGGTCAATCCATCGACCAATTTGGCGACGGCAGCACGCGCCGCGACTACACTTACATCGATGACATTATCCAGGGCACGATGGCCGCGCTCGATTATAAGGGTCCGCTTTACGATATTTTTAACCTGGGCGAGAGCGAAACGATTCGCCTGAAAGATTTGATTTCGGCGATCGAGAATGCGCTTGGGAAAAAAGCGAAAATTAACCGGTTGCCGGAGCAACCCGGCGATATGCCGCTGACCTGCGCGGACATTTCCAAAGCGAGACAATTGCTGGGCTACAATCCAACGACCAAGTTGAGCGAAGGCCTCCCAAAGTTCATCGAGTGGTTTTTGCGCAGTCAATGATCGACCAGCAGCCCGACGGCTCAAAGCTCCGAGTTCGCTTCTCCTGCTACCCATGAAAAGCGGCGCAACAGCGCCGCACTCCAAAACGCAAGCGCCTAATGCCCCCTGAATTCACGGCCACGTTTTGGAGTGCGGTCCCGACCAGTCGGGACCGCTTTTGATCGATTCGAAGTGATTATCATTTCACTGATAGCTGTTGTAATTTTCGCTTATGATTTCGACCTTGCGATTCGAGCAGCGCGCTTGTTTCATCGCCGGCCAGGCGAAGTCCGGCACCACGCTTTTGGTGGCGTTGCTCGATAATCATCCCGAGCTGCTGGTGTTGCCGGAGGAAACCGCTTATTTTCCTACGGTCCTGACCAAGTACGCGCCCCGCGGACGCCGGGCGCAGTTCGATTACCTGACGAAACAATCGCTCTCTAACGTGCTCTTTGGCGGGCCCTGCAAATGGGGCAAGCGTAATTATGCGACCTTTCCGCGCGAGAAATTCCTCGAAACGTTCGAGCGCGCTGCATTCGATCCCGCGAATGCGCAGGAGGATTTGCTCGTGCTCATGGTCAAAGCATACGCGGCCACCCAGGGGCGCTCGCTCAAGACGATCGCACGCTGGGTGGAAAAAACTCCGGCCAATCGTAATCATATCGGCGCGATCTTCGCTCGCTTTCCGCATGCAAAAATTCTTGTCACGATCCGCGACCCGCGCGCCATTCTCGCGGCGCAAATCGCTTTGGAGAAAACGAGACGGACCGGACGGTTCTCGACGTACTACGTGATTGCGCATTGGCGCGTAGCCGCGAAGCTGGCCAGGCGCGTGCGCGACGGCGAAGTTCCCGGGCTCGTGGTGCCGTATGAACAATTGGCCTGCGAACCGGCCAGGACGATGGAAGAAGTCTGCGCTTACCTCGAAATCGACTTTGATCCGGACACCGTTCTGACGCCGACAAAAGTGGGCCAGTTCTGGAGCGGAAACTCCGCGGCGCGGATTCATTTTTCGCAGATCAGCACCGAACCGGTGACGCGCTGGCAACGTGAGCTTTCCGAGGAGGAGATCGGCTGGGTGGAATGGCATTGCCGCGATCTCATGCCGGAATTTGGGTACGAGCCGAGGCTGAGCGGGCGCGAACTACGGTATTTTGTGCGACCGATTCGCGGCGAGCGCCCGCGAGAATACATTAAGTCGCGTGCGTATTCTTTGCGCGACGAGTGGATTCGACGCGAAGTTCGACCCGCCTGACCTGTCGCACTTGCAAATACGCCGGAAGCAGGCCATAATCATCGCCGAGATGTCGGGAATCTTCTTCGATCTTCCGAGCGTCCGGTTCCTACGACGATTCAGATTTCTTAAACTGATGCTGCAAACGTTTGCCAGATCACTGCTTCGTTGGTTGAGAGCGCCGGCTAGTGCTTCGAGACAAGGCCATTTCCGATACACTAAGGCGGAGTTTCCATTGGCGCCGCAGAGTGCTTGCAGAAAGTTTGACTGGGCTCTTGATGATTCGCGCGCCGCGGACGGTGTCCCGAGCCTTTTCGGGGCGCTCCGCCCTTTTAACCATTGGAAGAAACTTAAGGATCAACATGAACTCTTATTCATCCGGAAGACGCTCACGCCGTTCGCGCGGTGGGGGCCGACGCAGAACAAATTACCAACGCTTTCGAGGACAGCAGACAGCAGCGAAAACGCAGAAAAAGACATTCTGGCAACGAGTTGTCGAGTTTTTCGGAAACGGCAGGGACAAACGGAAACCGGCGGCACCGGCGCGCAATGGCGCGCAGCCTTCGCGACTGGCGCGCAAACCGGAGCTGGTTGAAGTCACTTCGCCGCGTCTTTACGTTGGCAATTTGTCGTTCGACGCCACCGAGAGCGATCTCTTCGAGTTGTTTAACGGTGTCGGCCACGTGCAAAATGCCGAGGTCGTAAGTTACCGGCACAACCAGCGCTCGAAGGGGTTTGCCTTTGTGCAGATGCAAACCATCGAGGAAGCCAAGCGCGCAGTAGAGGAATTGCACGATAAGGAATTCCTCGGCCGCAGGCTCGTGGTGAGCGGCGCCAAATCCGACCAGCACCAGGCGCGCTAAAGCGCGCAGGTAACATTTTGATCGCCGCTGCAATAGTAGGCTGGCGCGCTGCGCCCGCCGAACGCCGCAATGCGCCGTGTTTTAGCGCCAAGCGGCGCAGCATTCATCAACAGCCTAGGGCAACGCCTCAGGGTTCATGAAATAAAGAAAACCTACTAGCGCTGAAAGCGCGATCCCGCAGCGGGACAGCACTGCGTGCCTAACGTTTTATCTCCAGATACGTGCGCGCCAGAACGTGATTGGTGCCTGGCTGAAGTTCTTCCACGCGCATT
>QHOF01000088.1:8786-31539 GCA_003219335.1 Verrucomicrobiota bacterium
GCATTTGTTTCAGGAACCAGCGACCCTGGATTTTTTGCGCCGACACTACTTCGAACCGTTTGACCAGCTGGCCATTCCAATCGTACCCCTCCAATCGCATCAGGGCGCCGCTGGCTTTGTCGATCCACAGCAACACGTTGGAATACTGCGATTCGCGCGAGGGCGCGCGAAGTTGCAATTCCCAGCAATTGCGGGTGCGGACATTTTCTTCGCCCAGCACCCGCGCGTTCGGCCAGTAGAGAAATTTGAATGCAAGATCTTCATAGGTCAGAATCGTGCCGCGAATTCTTTGATTGAGCTTTGACGCGGCGAATTTTTCCGTGCCAGCGCCGGTCACAAGATCAAGACGCGAACCCTTTTCGCCGAGGCGCAACTGCAAGGTTTCATCGGGATTTGTGAATGAATAGCGAATTAGCGGTCCGTTTTGAACGAGGCGAAACGGGACCACCACATCATTTTGGCGAAGCTGCCCCTGCAGATCGATTTGCTGTCGCGATTCCAGCATGCGCACCGAGACGAGAATGTCTTTCGCTGAAGGCGGAGGGTCCGCGAAACCCGACCTCATCGCGAATGCCAAACAAATGACGAAGGACGAAGGACGAAGGACGAAGCAATGACGAAGGCCGAATGACAGAACGCGCACGACGGAGATCGCCCGTATGTTGCGCGGTGTGGCAGCATTCGGCTGCAGTTGAATGCGATTCGCAGACATGCCGGTCACGCCCCGCCAGGAGCCTCCGCTCCCCGTTTGGAATTCGTCATTCGAATTTAATTGGTCATTCGTCATTCGTGCTTCGTCATTATTTGAAATTTGGTTATTAGGAGGAGTCACTAAAGCTTAAAGCGCCGATCTATTCCACCGCATGGACCAGTCTGTTTTTCATTTCATTAACCAGCAATGGACGAGCCCGGCACTGGACTTGTTCATGGCTGCCTTAAGCGATGGCGAGATTTGGAAACCGTTCTTCATCGCGATTGGAGTGAGCGCGCTCTTTTTTGGTGGATTCAGAGCGCGCGCGTTCGTCATCTGTTTGGTCTTATCGTTGCTGATCACCAGTCAGCTCACCGGTTTGTTAAAATTGGCTGTGGATCGTCATCGGCCCAAACAGGTGGAAAGCGTGCGGATGGTCCAATTGCAAAAGGCACGCCCGAAACTGCTAGCCCTGTTCAAGAAACCAATCATTCGGTCTTCCGGTTCGTCCGACCGCAACCGATCGGGACCATCGTTTCCCTCGGGACACATGGCGACTAACAGCGTGATTGCTGTCTTTTGCACGCTGTTTTATCAGCGGCGCGGCTGGCTCTACTGGTTCGTCGCCGCAGCTGTTGGTTATTCGAGAATTTATCTGGGCGCGCATTGGCCCAGCGACGTGATCGTGACGTTCTTTCTTGCAGTTGGTGAAGCACTGCTCTTACTCGGACTGTTCGAATTGATCTGGAGAAGCGCGGCGCGCAAATGGATGCCGGAGGTTTTTGCGCGCCATCGGAGTTTGATGGTAGGGCATGCTTCCAGCTTGCCATCAGCCTCGCAAGCCAGAGGCTCGCGCTATCTTCTATGAGCATCACGCGCGCGGTCTGGCTTTTTATAATCGCACTGACAGCGATTCGCCTGTCGCTGCTGGCGACGGCCGATCTCTCTTTCGACGAAGCGCACTATTGGATGTGGTCGGAGCGGCTGGCGCCGGCTTATTTCAGCAAAGGGCCGGGCATCGCTTTCGCCATGCGCGCCAGCACCGTGATTTTTGGCGCCAATGAATTCGGCGTCCGCTTTTTCAGTCCTATGCTTGCGGCGGGCACGAGCCTGCTTCTCTTTTACTTTGCGCGTCGGTTGTTCAACGCGACCGCCGGTCTGTGGGCTGTGATCGCGTTAAATGCAACGCCCATTTTCAATATCGGCGCGTTCCTGATGACGATCGATGCGCTGTCGATTTTCTTCTGGCTCGCGGCAATGTTCACGTTCTGGCTGGCGGTGGAAAGAAGCCCGCGTTTCTCCTGGTATTGGTCGTTTACCGGCTTGCTAATTGGCCTTGGTTTTCTTTCCAAATATACCAACGCCTTTGAGCTGGTTTCGGCTCTTTTGCTGCTCGCCCTGGCACCCCGGCTCAGACAGGAGTTCAAGCGTTCCGGGCTGTACCTGTTGCTCGGGATTTTCGCTCTTTGCACGATTCCGCCCATTGTGTGGAACGCGCAGCATGCCTGGATCACGCTTGCGCACCTGCGCTCGCGCGGAAGTCTCGAGCGCGGCTTCGGGTTTCACCCGGGCGAAGTCCTTTCCTTTCTGGGCCAGCACTTCATCGTGTATTCGCCGCTGCTGTTCCTCGCACTGGCTTGGGGTGTCATCGCAAGCTGGCGACGGGTGAATCAGCAATTCAAGGTGCTCTTCCTGATGTGGTTCGGCCTACCGGTGTTTCTTTTTTATTTGGTTGTCTCACTGAACAAGGCCGCTGCGCCAAATTGGGATGGACTGGCTTTTCTGGGCTTCGGCCTTTTGGCACTCTATTTCTGGTGGGAACGACTGGAAGCCAGCGTCACGCTACGGTTGGGCGCGATCGTGGCGATCTTGGTTGGGCTCACCATGAGTGTGATCGCGCTGGACACAGATTTGTTGCGCATGACGGGGTACAACCTGGAGCGAACCGACCCGAGCGATCGGATGCGTGGATGGAAAAGCGCTACGAGCGCGCTGGAGAAAATGCGTGACGATCTAGAGGCGAAATTGGGCGAGAAGCTTTTTCTGATTGCGGACGCTCGCGATCGCGCATCGGAGATTTCATTCTATCTGCGCGATAAACAACCGGAGGGCCCGGGGCACCCGCCCGTTTACATTCCCGAATCGCAGGACATGGTGAACCAATTTTCGTTCTGGCCGCGCTACGACGAATTTGTCGAACTAAAACCGGGGATGCCGCGGCCAGAAGGTGAGGTCTATACCGAAGAGAACGGCATCAATCCCTTCGTCGGCCGCGATGCGCTGTTCATCAGAGCCGGAGAAAAGGGACATGTACCTCACAATATTCGAGCAGCATTTCAATCGACTGAGCCGGTGGGGACAATCGAAGTTGTACGTTACGGAAAGCCGTTGCGGGTGTGGCAGGTGTTTCTTTGTCGAAATTATCGGACACTCCCTTTATGAAAGGCAGTTCCAAGAGAACGCCTGTAGCGTGCGCTGTCCACAGCGCAAACGATTCGGGCGCGGCAACGGGATATCCGCTGAGATAGCGGACTCTACAGCTCATACTGATTTTCAAAATCTATGACGGAAACGAGAAACTCTCCTGAACTTTCCATCATTGTGCCTCTGTACAACGAGGAGGCGAGTGTCCCGATTCTGCAATCAGAGCTGAACGCAGCGCTAAAAGGCTTCGATTACGAAATCATTTTTGTCGATGACGGGTCGGTCGATCGCACAGTTGAGCGTATTGAACCAAAGATGAACGTGCGCGTGATTCGTTTCGCAAAGAATGCTGGGCAGAGCGCGGCGATCTATGCCGGGCTCAAAGCAGCGCATGGCGCGACTGCGGTTTTCATCGACGGCGATTTGCAAAATGATCCTGCCGACATTCCACGGTTGCTCGCCGAGATTGCGCGCGGGGCCGATCTGGTGTGCGGTTATCGAGCGCGGCGCAAAGACACGCGCGTGAAACGGCTGACCAGTTGGATCGCCAACACGGTGCGCAGCCGTTTTACGAAAGACGGCGTGCGCGACACCGGTTGCACACTTAAGGCGATGCGGCGTGAATGCGTTGACGCACTGGTCCCGTTCAAAGGCATGCACCGTTTCATCCCGGCGCTGGTCAAAGGCGCTGGGTACCGGCTGGTGGAAATCCCGGTCAACCATCGCCTACGTCGCTTTGGCCACAGCAAATACGGCTTGGGCAACCGTGCGTGGCGCGCCACCGTCGACATGTTCGGGGTGCGCTGGCTGCTCTCGCGCCGGTTGAATTACAAGATTCGCGAGCGAACGTGACAAATAGAGCGAATGTGACGCACCCCGAAAACGCGCTTGTCAAGCTAAGCGCTCCCGCTAAGCTTGGCCTCCCGCACCGGGAATCCGCATGTCGCTGGCTAATTTACTTTCTGCCGAGCAAATCATCCCCGAGATGAAAGCTACGGAGCGTTGGCCGGCCATTGTCGAGCTGATCAATCTGCTGGTTCGACTGGGCAAAATCAAAGAGCCGGACCCCGAGCCCATTCTTGCCGCGCTCAAGCAGCGCGAGGAAACCATGAGCACCGGCATCGGGTTCGGCATCGCCATTCCACATTGTTCATCCGACCGGCTCGATGAAGTGGTGGCCGCTTTCGGGAGATCGACAACGGGGATTGAGTTCGATGCGCTCGATAATGCTCCGGTCAAGTTCGTGGTTCTTTTCATCGTCCCGAAAAACCAATTTCAAACGCACCTGCGCACCCTGGCCTCCATTGCAAAGTTTCTGAATGATCGCTCCGTGCGCGAGAGCCTGGCCAGCGCGAAATCCGCCGACGAAATCTTGTCGATCTTTCGCGAGCGCTCATAGCTGTAGTCCCGACTTGTCGGGATGACCGCCGAGCGAATGTCGATGCGGCGCTCTCAGAGCGCCGCTACAGTTCAGCGATTCTCGATGGAAACGTTCCAATCACTTCTTGAAAAAAAACTTTCCGCTGCTTTGGCAAATGCCGGTTTGCCCGCCGCGGCGGGTGAGTTAACGCAGGCGACCGATCCGCGCTTTGGCGATTATCAGACCAACGCCGCCCTTGTGCTGGGAAAACAATGCAGCGAAAATCCCCGCGCTCTGGCGGAAAAAATCGTCGTGCATCTGAGCGTGAACGATCTCTGCGAACCACCGGCAGTCGCCGGCGCCGGTTTCATCAATTTCGGTTTGCGTCCCGCTGCGATCGAAGAGAAAGCGCTCGAAATTCTCCAGGATCAACGGCTGGGTGTCGCCGAGACCGAAACAGCGCGGCGCATCGTGATTGATTTCGGATCTCCCAATGTAGCCAAGCCGATGCATGTCGGCCATATCCGCAGCACCGTGCTCGGTGACGCGCTGGCGCGCATCGCGCAGTTTCTCGGGCACGAAGTGGTCCGCGACAATCACATCGGCGACTGGGGCACGCAGTTTGGGATGGTCATTTACGGCTGGAAAAACCTGCTCGATCGAGAAGCTCTCCAGCGCAATCCGCTGGCCGAGATCGTGCGCGCTTACAAGGAGACAAACCAACGAGCCACAAGCGATCCGCAAGTTCGCGAAGCCTGCCGGCAGGAGCTGGTGAAGCTGCAAGCTGGCGACAAGGAGAACATCGATATCTGGAACGAATGCGTCGCCTTTTCAATGCAGGATTTTGAGCACGTGTACAAACTGCTCAACGTCCATTACGACCTTCAATGCGGCGAAAGTTTTTACAATGATCGTTTGCCCGGCGTGGTCGATCGCCTGCTAAAATCCGGCATAGCCGAGATTAGCGAAGGCGCGGTGGTCGTTTTCTTCCGCGATAATCCAGAGCTGGCCGATAAACCATTGATCATTCGCAAACGCGATGGTGGATTCAATTACGCCACGACCGATATCGCCACAGTCGATTATCGCATCAACGAATTGAACGCCGACACGATCTGGTACGTGGTCGGCGCGCCGCAGACTTTGCATTTCAAACAAATTCTCGAGGTCGCTCGGCGCGAAGGTTACACCGCTGATCTGCGCCACATCATATTTGGCAGCGTCCTTGGCGAAGACCGCAAACTGATGAAGACGCGCTCCGGTGAAAACGTGCCATTGCGTGAGCTTCTCGAGGAAGCATGCAGGCGCGCGCGCAGAATCGTAGAGGAAAAAAATCCGAACTTAAACGAGGAGGAAAAGACCGACATCGCGGAGAAGATCGGAATCGGCGCAGTGAAATACGCCGATCTCTCGCAGTACCGGATGACGGATTACATTTTTTCTTGGGAGAAGATGCTCGCGCTGCACGGAAACACTGCGCCGTATTTGCAGAATGCCTACGTCCGGATTCGATCCATCTTTCGCAAAACAGGCGAGAACGCCCCACAAATCGACAAGTTTGTGTTTGGCGATCCCGCCGAAATCGATCTCGCCAAACGGCTTTGTCAGTTCGCCGAGATTGTTCCGCAGGTGTTGAACGGGTTTCGTCCAAACATTCTGACAAATTATCTGTTCGAACTAGCAAACAGCTTCCACGCATTTTACGAAGCCTGCCCGGTCTTGAAATCGGAGGTGCCGACGCGCAGCTCGCGTCTGGCCTTGTGCGACCTCACTGCGCGGGCTTTGCGACGCGGACTCGGTCTTCTCGGAATCAAAATGCCGGAGAAAATGTGACGGAAGAATGGCGAAGCACGAATGTCGAATGACGAATCAATGACGAAGCACGAATGACGAAAAAAAGCGGTGCGCCGGTCTTGTTTCGGATTTCGTCATTCGGATTTGTTTCGTCATTCGTCATTCGGATTTCGTCATTTGAAATGGTCTGTCGATTTCACTAGACATGATAGACAAGAGACATCCGCGTATTCCCACTTGCACCTATCGATTGCAATTCAATCGCTGGTTCACTTTTGCGCAGGCGCGCGAGATCGTGCCGTATTTGCATGCGCTCGGCGTGAGCGATGTCTATGCGTCACCGTATTTTCAGGCGAGCTCGGAGAGCTTGCATGGTTACGACATTACCGACCATAACAAACTGAACCCGGCGATCGGTTCGCGCGCAGATTATGATGGCTGGATCGAAGAACTGCATGCGCACGACATGGGCCAGGTGCTGGATTTTGTCCCGAACCACGTCGGCATCGCCGACTCGCGCAACGCCGGGTGGATGGACGTGCTGGAGAACGGGCCCAGCTCAAGGTATGCGCCGTATTTCGACATCGACTGGCAGCCGTTAAAGTCTGATCTGCGCGACAAGGTCCTGCTGCCAATTCTGAGCGACCAATACGGGCGCGTTCTTGAGCGCGGCGAATTGCAGGTCCGCTTTGAGGAAGGGACGTTTTACCTGCTCTATGGCGAACGCAGACTGCCAATCGCGTCCGGCACATATCGTCACATCTTGGAAATCGCGCTGCAAAATCTCGCCGAGCACAAGGAGGAAGATTTTTACGCCGAGCTGCAAAGCATTCTGACCGCGCTCGAATATTTGCCGAAACGCACGGAAACCGATCCGAAACGGATCGCAGAATGCGCTCGTGAAAAAGAAATCATCAAGCGGCGTCTCGAGCGCCGTTGCGAAGAAGCGCCGCGGGTCCAAAAGGCGATTGAAAAGGCACTGGCGCAGATCAACGGAAAGCGCGGGGATCCAGGCAGCTTCGACAAACTGGACGAACTGCTGAACGCGCAGTCGTATCGGCTGGCGTTTTGGCGCGTCGCGGCCGAGGAAATCAATTACCGCCGCTTTTTCGACATTAATGATTTGGCAGCGATCCGGGTCGAGTTGCCGAAAGTGTTCGATGCCGTGCATCGGTTACTTCTGGATTTGGTGAGCACAGGCGCGGTGACCGGACTCCGCATCGATCATCCCGACGGCCTCTACTTGCCGCGCGAATATTTCGAAAAACTTCAGCAGCGTTGCGCAAAAGCGCTCGGGATTGCGTTGCCTAAAGACGGGCGCGCCGTCTACATGCTGGCGGAAAAGATCCTCACTGGCTCTGAAACGTTGCGCAGGGACTGGCGCGTGCATGGAACGACGGGCTACGATTTCGCGAATCACGTGACGCAATTGCTGGTCGATTCGTCGGCTGAAACAGCGATCACAAAAACGTTCCATCGTTTCATCGGGCATTCGGTTCCATTCGGCCATTTGCTGTATGCGAAAAAACTTCAGGTGATGAAACTTGCCCTGGCGAACGACGTGGATGTGCTGGGCAACATGCTCGATCGCTTGTCCGAGCAAAACCGGTGGTATCGCGATTTCACGCTCGAAGCGCTCTCGCGCGCGGTGCGCGAGACTATCGCGTGCTTTCCGGTTTATCGGACTTATCTCGCGCCGGGTCAGCCGGTCAGCAAGGAAGACCGGGAAATTGTCGAGGGCGCAATCTCAGCGGCCAAGCGCCGGAATCCGGCGATGGAAGAGTCGATTTTTAATTTTCTGCGCGACTTGTTGCTGTTTCGTTTTCCGCCGAAGCTCGACCCCAAAGCGTGCACGGCGCACACGCATTTTGTTCTGAAGTTTCAACAAACGACTGCCCCGGTGATGGCCAAGGGGCTGGAGAACACCGTGTTTTACATTTACAACCGCCTGGCGGCGTTGAACGAAGTGGGAGGCGAGCCACAGCAGTTTGGGTTGAGCGTTGAGACGTTTCACGAACGAAATCTGGATCGCCAACGCAATTGGCCGGCGAGCCTGCTCGCCACCTCGACACACGACACGAAACGCAGCGAAGACGTGCGCGCGCGAATCACCGCGATTTCGGAGATCCCGGAGCTGTGGCGGCGCTCGTTGCAACGATGGCATGTGGCAAATCGACGCGGGAAACGCACCGTCAGTGATCTGGAAGCGCCGGATGCGAATGAAGAGTACTTGCTTTATCAAACTCTGTTGGGCACGTGGCCCATCCAGGCAAACGGCGACCCCGAACCAGCAGCAACTGCGGAGTATATTGAGCGCATTCAGTCTTACATGGCCAAGGCGCTGCACGAAGCGAAGATCAACACCAGTTGGATCCAGCCTAATGAGGAATGGGACGCAGCGATGCGCGATTTCGTCGGGAACATTTTGGATGCTTCCCCCCGAAACAAGTTCCTCCCGACTTTCATTCCGATGGCGAAGGAGGTCGCGCGTCTAGGAGCTATCAATTCGCTCACGCAAACGCTGCTGAAGCTGACCTCGCCCGGCGTGCCTGACATTTATCAGGGAAACGAGATCTGGGACTACAGCTTGGTCGATCCCGACAATCGGCGTCCGGTCGATTACCAGCTGCGGCGAGAAATGCTCGCTTGTCTGCCAAGCGCAAACCCTGAAGAGCTTCTATACAATTGGCCGGATGGCCGGATAAAAATGTTTCTGACGCAGCGCGCTCTGCGATTTCGTCGCGAACGTGCCGATCTTTTTCGGCGCGGCGAGTATCTGCCGCTCCGCGTCAGCGGACCATTGATGGAATGTTGCGTCAGTTTCGCCCAGCAGCTCGCGGGCAAATGGATCGTCGTCATCGCGCCGCGACTTTCTTCGCGTGTTGGTTTTCCGCCAGTGGGCGAATTATGGAAAGAAACAGCCATTGAATTTCCCGAAGCGCTTTCGCTCAAGGACGCGCACGATCTCTTCACCTGCCGGCCTGTTCGCCATAAGAAGCGGCGCGTCTCGGTAAGTGACGCATTGTCCGTTTTGCCGTTTGCAGCGATCACGAACCTGTAGCCGCTTCGCTGTGCGAAGCGCAGCTGGTGTGAATGGTTCCCTTGAAGGGCGTTGTCCACAGGGCGACGGCTACAGATTACGCGCTGTGAGACGGTGAAGAAGTTCCGCCGTCCATTGCGAAAAATTGCCCAAGTTCATCAGCAAATCAGCGCCGAAGCTTGCAAAGGTGATTTGCGGCGAGGCGAGAATCAGCATGACGCTCAGTAGAACGAGATTCATCAGATAAATCACCACGAGTGAAAAAAATGTGCCCTGCTCGGTGAGGTCGGTCTGATTTTTCGGGATCATCCAACAGGTGAACGTGAAATGGAACGCCCAGGTCGCGCCGATTACCGCGTAAAGCAGGCGTCCGTACGGCTGCACGTTTAGAAAAAGACTGAGCACGCCGTAAACCGCGATCGTCAGAATGCTGTAGATCGGGAAGAAATACGGCGCCAGCGCGATCCAGAAATTGGCCTTGCTCGTGACGACGTGCCCGCCATCGGAGCCCACGCGAAACCGGCTCACGCGTCCGCCCATCAGCCAAACCCAGAGCACATGCGTGAGCTCGTGTCCGAAAACATAAATCAGAATCGGGCGCGCCAGACCGAAGAATGCGATCAGCCATAGCACTGCGCCTAACGAGAAAAACCAGAATTCTTCGCCTGCCCACAGCCGTTGCGTGACAGTTGCGCGCGCGAACGCGGTGAAAAATGTCTGTGTGAGAACCACGCAGATCGGCAGCAGAAAAATCGCGAAAACAAATTTCACCCACCGCGTCGGCACCGTGAGCGGTTCCGGTGCAGCGACGAAGCTTCTCGATCTCGCGCGCGCAACACTTCGGACAACCTTGCTGCCGCGCTTGGAATTGCGCGTACCGCGATTGTTTATTGGTCTTCGCTTCGTTCTAGCCAAAGTTGCGCAGATTACGCAGGCTTACCGAAAGAAAAGCAAGACTGAACCGCGGATTACCAGGATGGCATCGGCGATTGTAGGGCAGGCGCTTCGCCTGCCAGCATCGGCAATCCCGAAAGCGTTCGGGGTTGCCCTACAGTGGCGATACGATCAATCACGCCCGCCCCAGGTAGGCCCCGGTGCGGGTGTCGATCTTGATTGTCTCGCCTTCTTTGATGAAAAGCGGGACGTTGATTTTCTTTCCGCTCTCAAGCGTCGCCGGCTTTGTGACGTTGCTCGCAGTATCGCCGCGCACGCCTTCGGGTGATTCAATTACCTTCAGACTCACTGACGCGGGCAACTCCATCTGCACAGGTCTGCCTTCGGCATAGAGGACCTGCACGGACAGATTTTCCACAAGGTAATCTTTGGCGTCCCCGATTAGCTCTTCGCCCAACGAAATCGTGTCGTACGTCTCCGGGTCCATGAAATGATACCCGTTGCGGTCTTTATAACTGAACTCGAGTTTTTTTCGATCAATCTCGACCAGCTCGACCTTATCGGTGGAACTGAACCGGACATCAGCGCTTTTGCCAGTGTTGATGTAGCGGATGATCGCCTGGACGAAAGCGCGCAAATTCCCCGGTGTGCGATGATGCACTTCCAGCACAATGGCGGGGTTGCCATTGTATTTGATGGCCATTCCTCTGCGAAGATCGTTGGCTGCGAGCATGGAACGTTAAAGCGTTGAAGCGGGGGGAGCGCGGAGTTTACACGCGCTGGGCGATTTTGCAATTGTAGGGCAGGCGCATCGCCTGCCGTCCGTCGGCAAATCCCCAAAGCGTTCGGGGTTGCCCTACAACAACTTCAAACGCGTCAAATCCTGCGAATCTACAATGCCTACAGGCACATTGTCATCATCGATCACCACCAGATCGTCGATGCGATGGCGTTCCAGCAGATTCAAGACTTCCACAGCGAGTTTGTCTTTGTGCACCGTGACCGGATTCAACGTCATCAAGTCTGCCACCAAGCGTTCGCCAATCCTTGAATCGGATTGAAAATGCCGCACAAAATCGCCGTGCGTGAAGATGCCCAGCAATTGCTGGTCTTCGCTGGTCACAACGGCAGCGCCGGCGCGCACGTTCGTCATTGCTTTCAACACCTCGCGGATCGGAGCGTCGGTCGCGACAATCGCCATTGCATCACGCGGTCGCATGATTTGATGCACGCGCATGAGCATGCTGCGACCGATCATTCCGCCGGGATGAAACTTGGCGAAATCTTCCTTGTTAAAGCCGCGCGCTTCCAGCAGCACCATTGCGAGCGCGTCGCCCAGCGCCAGCATCACTGTCGTGCTCGAAGTCGGCGCCAAGTTCAGCGGACATGCCTCCTGTTCAATGTTTACATCGAGGAACAGATCGGCGTTTTGTGCGAGAGCGGATTTTGGATCACCGCACATGGCGATGATCTTCACCTGGAACCGCGCAATGGCGGGGAGGATCCGCACAATTTCTTCCGTCTCGCCGCTCGCGCTCAAGGCGAGCACCACATCTCCATCCGCGATCATGCCCAGATCGCCGTGCAACGCGTTTGAGGAATCGAGCACCACCGCGGGCGAACCGGTGCTGGTGAGAGTGGCCGCGATTTTTGCGCCGATGTGCCCGGATTTTCCTACGCCCACAACAACGACTTTGCCGCGCGCATCCACCGTTTCTCTGATGAGCTCAACGGCACGAGAGAAATTTTCGTCCAACCGCGTCCGGAGTCGCTTAAGCTCAGAAAGTTCTATGTCCAGGACGCGTCCGGCCTTTTCAAGATAGTCCATCGAATGATATAATGTGGGCAAGGGCGTGGTGCGGGCAAGAATTTGCACGCCTGGAACGAAAGGAAAAACATGAAAATATTCATCATCGCAATCCTGGCCGCGCTGGTAACTGCGGCTTCGGCGCAAGAATTCAGAGCGCCGATTGGCCCGCAAAAGCCGGTGCGAGCGATGGCCACGCCGCCTCCTCTCTTAAAACGTCCCGAAGTAACCGGAGTGGTCCCGCGAGGATTTAGCGACGGCCGTAATCCGCTCCAAATGCTGAATCCCTGGGCGCCAGCCCGATACGGCAACTGGGTGGAAAGCACATCGTTCGACCCCAACGTGCCGGGAAAATGGAACGGCATTAAGCTCTTCGAAATCATCTTTTGATTGATGGGGAGCGCGCGCGTCTCGCGTGCTGGTGGACCCTGCCCTGAGCGCAGCCGAAGGGGGCGTCGCGCCGGAACAATCTTTTGGCCGACGCGAGGTCACCGAAGATTTTCGCGGTCAGGACAAGTCCGTGATCGCGAGGACGCGATCACCAGGCACATGCACTACTAACGGATTATAAATCACGAATCCCAAAATCCCCGGGGTTCCCCGGCGCGCCCGGCGGTCGCGGCCTACCATTTTCGTCATTCCTTTGTCATTCGGCATTCAGTGCTTCATAATTCTTCGCGAATCCGTGCTATCCGCGTAATCCGCGGTTCTAACCTTATCGGGACTGGGCAAAGAAACTTGCGAGTTGCGAACGAACCGCTGCAAACGAGAGCTGCTCTAGCGCGCGCGCCTGTGATTCGTTCACAATTGCCGCGCGCAAATCGGCATTTTGCAACAAATCCAGCGCCATCGAAGCGATCTCGGTAATGGTCCGGCCTTCGCCGCAAGTTTTCGAAAACGCGATTCGTTCGATCGCGCTGTCGCCGCCCACACACGGGATTCGACAGAGAAGCGCGTCGCCGGCGATCTGGCCAGGCACGTGGCTGCGATCGAGTTGTAAAACAATTTTATGCTGCGCCACGCCGCGCAGATAATCGGGGTAAGATTTTCGTTTCTCGATTAGCCGCAGTTTTTCCTTGGGAAAGTTGAGTTCGTCGAGCAATCGACGCGCTTTGTAGCCATCCAGATTTACTACCGTGACCGGTTCACCTGTCGTTTCACAAAGCTGACGCGCAACCAGCAGCGCAGCGAAATGATTGCGTGACGGCACGTCCCATTCGCGTGTGCCCACGAAAATTCCCGATTGTTGATCCGGCAGCACAGAAAAATTCCATCGCGAATCGTCGATCGGATAAGGAGTCGGAATAAATACGGTTGCGGGATCGCGTTTCGGACGGACGCGCTGATAGATTGCCGCTGCTTCAGGAGTCGTGGCGATGCATCCATCTGCTTCTGCCACAATTTTCATGAAGCGCGCTAACTTCGCGCGGTCGCGCAATTGTTGCGCGATCTGGTGCAGTCCGGTCTCCTTCAATGAGACGGCCACGGTGCGGCCCTGCTTCTTTAGATTGGCTAGTGCGCGCTCTGAAGCGCGAAAATCGCTGCGCAAAAGAAGAAGCACTGGTGTTTCCTCTGCAATGGCGCGGCGCGCGTTGAAATGAAAGGCTCCCAATGTGCACGCAGCGAAAGCATGAAAATTGGTCGGTGGATGCGCGCCTTCGCTTGGCGCGGGGAGATTATCAAACCGCTGTTCTGGATCGCGTCCGCCCGGATTGAGAACCGTCAACCGGAAGTTCTCTGCGGCCTTTAATGTCATTTTTAGAGCCCGCGAATCACGCGAATTGACGCGAATAAGGATGATGAAAATGACGAAGCACTAATGACGAATGACGAAGGAATGACGAAATTCAGACACCCAGCGGAGTACATCGTCCTTCGAGTTTTCTTCGTCATTCCTTCACTCCGACTATTCGCGTTGATTCGCGTGATTCGCGGGCTAAACCAGCTTATTGCTCGAGATCGCCCGAGGGGCGCGCCGCTGATCGCAACAGCGTGTGGTCCTCGTCTTCCTGGTCGAGCGGTTTGACCGGGATCGCGCGCCGGATCTCGGCCGGTTGCCTTTCTTGCGGTTGAACCGGGATTGCTTTCTGAATCGGTTGAACCGGGATCGCTTTCCGAATCTCGGGAGTGGGTTCTGCCGTTTGCGCGCTCGGCTGTGTTCCGCTTGCGGCGGTACTTGCCGTCTTTGCTTCGCTCGCGCTGGTTGCGTTGTCGATTTTTTGGTTTGCCGTCCTCTCCGCAGCCAGTTCCGGCGTTGGCTCGGGTTTCAGTGTTGGCTTGAGAGAATTGTATGGGTCTTGATCAGCCAACAGTGTTGGACCTTTCACGGTCACTGGTGTGACTTCGCTTAAATCCACGGCCAATTCAGCGCGCGGCAAATCGCTGGAGGGAAAATCGCGCGCGAGGCGAGCACGGGGTTCACCATGCACATTGCAAGGTTCAGTAGGCGCTTGCGCCGGTGTAGCAATCTCCATGTATGTGGTGCGGCGCTGGACCGTTTCGCCGTTCGCCGTTGTCGCCGCGTCATAACATTTGTCCGTGGCCAAATCTGCTTCAGGTTCGCTGGCTGTTTAATTTCTCGGGGCGGATAACTCCAGGCGGCGGCATTCATAATGTCCACCCAGATCGGCAGCGCCAGGTCGCGCCCGAACGCGCCGCGATAAATTTTCTGTGGCTTGTCGAAACCCGTCCAGACTGCGCAGGTGAAATTGGAATCGTAACCGGCAAACAGCGCATCGGTAAAATCGTAAGCAGTGCCGGTCTTACCCGCCGATGGCATTTTCTTCAGACCAAAATCTGTAAAAGCAGCTTTGCCTGTTCCTAATCGAAGCGCGTCTGCGAGACAGGAGTGTACTTCATAGGCGATCTCCGGTTTGAGGACTATTTTCCGGATACTCTGCTGTTTCGCGTCCCAAACCAACGTTCCGTCCTTTTCCTCGATCCGCTCCAAAATGTGCGGCGCGTTTGGTCGCCAGCCACCGTTTGGAAAAATCGTATATGCGAGCGCGAGCTCGGCCAGAGTGACCTCGCTGCTTCCGAGAAATGTGGCCGGATATGGACGAAGCGGGGAACGAATGCCCGCTGATGAGCAAAGCTGCAACATTGCATCAACGCCCGCGTTCATTCCGATGCGGACGGTTGCGCCATCTTTCGATTTGACCAACGCCTGCCTCGCGGTCATCGCGCCTTCGTAACGGTTCTCGGCGCTTTCCGAGCCCCACTCGCCCAGAATTCCCGTTGTGCCGCCAATCATCACCGCGCGATTATCGAGCGGCGAATCTTCCACGAGCGATCCGGGATACATGCCTTTCTCGAAAGCTGCCGCATAAACAAATGGCAACATTGCTGTGCCGGCGGGCCGGCGAGCTTGTAACGCGCGATTGTATTGGTTGTGCTCGAAATCGCGCCCGCCTACCAGTACCGGAATGTCACCCGTGGCATTATCGAGGCCAATGACTGCGCCTTGCAGATACTCGGGCGCAGGCTGTTCACCCATCGTGCCGTTTGCTTTGGCCTTGCGAAATAAGGTGGCGTAATCGGCGTAAGTTTGATGATTGTAATCGCGACGCTGCTCGACCTGTTCGAGATGAGTCCGGAGCGAATCCTCGGCAACCTTTTGAAGATCGACGTCGATGGTCGTGTGAATGCGATAGCCTTCGTTTATCGCGCGGTTCCATCCCACCGCCGCAATCACCTGCTGACGGATGTAATCGACTGCGTAGGTCTGCCCCTGCGCGTTTTGCCGGCTGCCGACCACGATCTTTTCTGCGCGCGCAGTCGCGCATCGTTCCCGGCTGATGAATCCCAGATCGCGCATCCGATCGAGCGCGTAATCACGCGCCTCGCGTGAATTACCGCGATCCGCCCACGGCGACAATCGGTTTGGGCTTTTGACCAGGCCAGCGAGCGTGGCGCACTCCGCCAGCGTCATCTCCCGCGCGGATTTGCCGAAGTACCCGCGCGCGGCTGCCTCCGCTCCGTACAATCCGCCGCCGAAATAGATGCGGTTCAGATACAGCTCCATGATTTTTTGTTTCCCGAACTGCTGTTCGATTCGTTGGGCCAGAAAAATCTCGAGCGCCTTGCGGCGGAGCGTTCTTTCTTTGAGCGAAAAACTGTTGCGCGCCAGTTGCTGTGTGATGGTGCTTGCACCCTGGCGCACATGGCCGGCGGTCAAGTTCTTGAGCGCAGCGCGGATGATTCCGAACAAATCGTAGCCGTGGTGCTGGTAAAATTTTGCGTCTTCAACCGCGACTACCGCGTTGATGAGATCAGCAGGCAACTGGTCGTACGGAACGGTTTCGCGGTTCTCGACGTAGATTTGGCCGAAGATCTTGCCGTTGCGGTCCAAAATCACGCTGGCTGATTCCATTTGTTCGAGCTTGTTTAGATCGAACGTTGTGGCCTGTGCCTTGAGGTCGGCGACGACGCTGGAGACGTAAACTGCGACGACCACGACCAGCACCGTAACCACTGCAACGGGAATATAAAACCACGGCCTGAAGTACCAGGGCGGTCGAAAGCGGTAGCCCGGCGGGGGCCTCAGATATGTGGTAGTCGGTCTCAAGTTACGAACAAACCGGTCGCGTAACTTAGGTCGTTCAGTTGACGATTCAACGATTTAACGATTTAACGATTTAACGAATGAACACCGGCAATCCCGATCTCATTCGGTTGATTCGCACCGAAATTGAAAAACACGGTCCTGTCTCATTCGCCTGGTTCATGCAACAGGCGCTCTATCATCCGGAGCATGGATATTATTCCTCTGGCCGGTGCGCGATCGGGAGGCGAGGCGATTATTTTACCAACGTGAGTGTGGGGCCGCTGTTCGGCCAACTGCTGGCCGCGCAATTCGCCGAGGTCTGGGAACGACTCGGCAAAATCGATAATTTCGAAATTGTCGAGCAAGGCACGCACGACGGGCAGTTCGCGCACGACGCTCTGGAATGGGCGCAAAAATGCGTGCCAGAATTCTTCGAAGCTTTGCGCTACCGAATCGTCGAGCCATTTCCGATTTTGCAAGAGCGGCAACAGCGAATGCTGGAAGCATTTCGCGAGAAAGTTGAGTGGCGCGATTCGCTGCAACCATTCGTGGGCGTGCATTTTTCCAACGAACTGCTCGACGCGATCCCAGTGCGCCTGATCAGTGACGGCAAAGAGAAATTTGTCGGTCTCGACGGCGACAAATTTGTTTTCGTTGAGCGCCCGGTGCACGGCGAATGGACGTTCAATCAAGGCGCGCTTGATTGGATCGACAGCGTCGCAGCGAACTTGCAGCGCGGTTACGTGATCGCGATCGATTACGGGCGATCGAGTGACGAATCTCAGAGCAACGTTCAGGTCCGGGCGCAACATCGAAATCTCGACTCACCATTTGACCAAATTGGGTATGCCGACACCACGACGCACGTTCTTTGGCAAAGCATCGTCGAGCGCGCGCAAGCAAACGGGTTGCGCATCGCCGGATTCACGGATCAACATCATTTCCTCACGGGAATCATCTCTACCTGGCCAGAGCTGCTTCAAGGCTGCTCGGAAGACTTGACTGCTTTGAGCAGTCATGTTCCCAGCGCCGGCGGTGACCTTGGAATCAAGCGGCAACTCCAAACGCTGCTCCATCCGGAAATGCTCGGCCGCGCTTTTCAGGTGCTCGGACTTGAAAAAGATTCTGGAGCGCCTCGGTTGGCAGGCTTCAAATTTGGACGGGACCCGAAATCAGAGCTGGGACTCACCCAATAAAAAACTTGGTTGGCTTCTTTCGCAGCGCCAGGCTAAACAGGCCACGCACATTTCGGCGGACTTGAGACCGCCACTCCTTGGTTTTGCTTTGCTGCGTTTAAGCTGATTGTCGATCCAAAATCACACGCTCGATGTGCGCGTAAATGTTGAACGACGGCGGACGCAGAAAGCCGATCAATGTCTGATTGCTTTCCCGCGCGAAACTCACCGCGAGCGTAGAAGGCGCCGAGACAGCGGCAACGACGGGAATCCCCGCAGCCAGCGCCTTTTGCACGATTTCGAAAGAAGCGCGGCCACTGACCAGGAGAACATGTCGGTCCAGCGGCAAAAGATCATCGAGTAATGCGCGTCCGATGACCTTGTCCACTGCGTTGTGGCGGCCAATGTCTTCGCGAACGATTTTCAATTCACCGCCGGCATCGAAAATTCCCGCAGCGTGAATTCCGCCTGTGCGCGCGAAATCGCTTTGAGCGTTTCGCAGTTTTTCTGGAAGCGAAAGCAATGTGTCGATCTGAATCCGAACATTTGGTGCTTCGATAGCAGGAAAATTTTGCCGGATCGCTTCGATGCTGGTTTTGCCGCATAATCCGCAACTGCTGGAGATCGTTCCGAAGCGTTGCGCTGAACTCAGTTTCAATTTCACTCCGTCCCTGAGATCGATCATCACTCTGTTCTCGCGATCAGCCGAAATCTGCGCAATCTCGTTGCGCACTCGGACGATTGCCTCTGAAACTAAAAATCCGGCGCCAAGCTCTTCGTCGTGACCTGGCGTCCGCATTGCAGTGGCAATGGTCTTGCGGCCGATGCGAATTTCGAGCGGCTCCTCGATCGTCAGATCATCCGGCAAATACTCCAGCTTGCCGTCGCGTTTTCGCCGGATAATTTTTTGTGAATCAATCCCGCTATTCTTCATGTGAAACGAACCGCCCAACGTTATCATGTGTGCAGTGGAAATCTGTCATCTTTACATTTCGCCGGGACACAATTTTGTCGGGCACCACGGGCGCGAACCAGACACACATCCCATAGCCGAAGTGGCGGAAATCGAGTGCGTGGCGGGGCGCGGGCTTCGCGGCGATCGTTATTTCGATTTTAAAGATGATTACAAAGGCCAGATCACTTTCTTTTCCCTGGAAATTTTCGATGAGCTCTGCGGCACGCTGCAAATTCAGGGCTACTCGCCTGCCCTGGCGCGGCGCAACGTGATCACTCGCGGCATTGATCTGAACGAATGGATTGGCCAGGAATTCGATATTGAGGGCGTCCGCTTTTACGGAACGCAGGAATGCGCGCCCTGTTACTGGATGGACCGCGCGTTCGCACCCGGGGCACATGAATTCCTAAAAGGCCGCGGCGGTTTGCGCGCGAAAATTTTGACCGACGGAAAATTGCGCACGCAATTGACCGAAACGAAAACAAACGAGCACGTTGCAGTCGCCTCTCCCTTCTCAAGGGAGAGGGTAGGGTGAGGGTTTTCGTTTGCTCGTCTCATCGCGCGGTGGATAACCCCTCACCTCAATCCTCTCCCCTTCACGAACGGGAAAGGCGGAATACCCGCCCGACACTCGCGGCGGTCTTGCTCGCCGGCGGTGAATCACGCCGGATGGGTCAGGACAAAGCGACGCTTCTGTTTCGCGGAAAACCGCTTTGGCAAATCCAACTCGAACTGCTGAGGAAATTGAAGCCAATGGAAATTTTTGTCTCGGCGAGAACTGATCCTACCTGGCGGCCCCGTGACGTGCTGTTTGTCGCGGACGTTCCGCCATCGCGCGGTCCACTGAGTGGATTGACCGCGGCGCTGGACCAGATCCACACTAGTCATCTGCTCGCGTTTGCGATTGACATGCCGTGGATGGCTGAAAAATATCTGAAGCTCCTTTGCGCTCAGATTGAGCCAGGTCGCGGCGTTCTTCCAAAGATCGGCAACCGCACTGAACCGTTGGCCGCAATTTATCCCCGAGAGGCGGCTGCCGAGTTTCGCGCCGCGTTGGCAGGCTCCGATTTTTCATTGCAAACGCTGGCTCGCGGTCTGGTCAAGGCAGGAAAACTCCGCGAGATTCCCGTGACAGCACGGGAAACGAAATTCTTTCTGAACGCGAATGAACCGTCGGACCTGCAAGTAGCCGAAGTTGCCAGGGTGGATCGGCTTCTCTGAAGACGATGCCCATGCGCAGAATGCGCAAATTAAATCAGACGGCAAAGCGCGTGCCCAACGCGTTCCACCTTGTGGGCAGTGAAAATGAAAATTTGCCGCGCCGAAAAAGCCGCTCTTGCAAATTCGTCAGGGCTGCTCAATATGTCTCCTGCGATTTGGGAATTGTGATGAGATCATCGATCTTGCGCAGCGCAGCTTTGCTTCTTTCGCTTCCAGCGTGGGTCTTCGCCGACAACAGCGTAGTGAATCTTTCACATTACGACATGATGCGGCCGGATTTTGTCGCGATGAAGAGCGAGGGAATTCTCGGTGTGATCCATGAAGCCACATATCCGCGGTTCGAAGTTGACTCGAAGTATTTGGAACGACAGCAGGCCGCTAAGCGAGCCGGGCTGCTCTGGGGAGCGTATCATTATGCCAATGCAAGCGATCCCATTCGCCAGGCTGATCATTTTTTAAGCGTTGTCTCTAATGCCTGGGCGCAAGCCAATCCGGCGACGCGATCACCAGGTGTCCTGCTCGTGCTCGATTTCGAAAAGAATGGTCATTATCCCGGCGGCACGATGCGGGTCGATCAAGCAATCGCCTTCATCCAGCGGATCCATGAACGCACCGGCAAATACCCCGGCATCTATTCCGGCGAATATCATCTCAATCGGACTTTGACCAGTTCGAGATTGGGCGTGCCGCAGACGCGCGCGCTGGGAAGTTGCTGGTTGTGGCTCGCAAATTACAGCAATCAGCCGCGAGCCACATCACCATGGAGCGCCTGGGACATGTGGCAGTACTGCGGCGATGGCCTCTGCAAGCTTCCGCGGTCCGCCTATCCGAAAAGCATCGCGAATGTGATCAAAGCAGAACGCAATATCTTTCGCGGGACCCGGAGTGCGCTGGAGAGTTTCTGGCAGGAACACTCTTGGAACCCCGGAGAAAAATCTCGCGAACCGGAACGAACGCTCGCGGCCGAGTTGTAAGACGCGCTTCAAGGCGCGTCGCTTTCCGAAGGGTTCCTTCGGTTGCTGGGAATTCGGCGCCTGATGTTTTTGAATTCCGCGCTGCATTGTGAGATAAACCGCGAAGCTGCGGAGCCAATGTCCACCTTCGTAATGCGCACCGGTGACCGCTGCCAGCCCGGCGCGGCGGTGCGCTTCTGCTGCGGCCATGAGCGCTGCCCGGCGTGGATCATCGTTAGGCAACACCGAGGCGATTCCTTCCAGCATCCACGCGCGACTCAGGTTTAGTCCGTCCAGAGGCGAAGATTAGGCCCGATTAGCGCGATGGTGGTCCTGCTCATGCTCGTGTTCGAACTTAAGGCGAAAGCCAAGAAAGCTCTGCGGTATCAGCTTTCCTGAACTATATGTTGGACGTTGAACGTTGGGCGTTGAGCGTTGGACGTTTTCTGCTTTCTGGCCATTTCACTCGCTTTGCTGCCCTCCGGGAATCACTTTGCCAGCTTCGGCGAGATCGGCTTCAAGCTTTTGCGCGCCTTCGTTGGCCCGCTTATCGAGTTCGCGGAACACCGCTTCCTGCGATGCAGTTGGCCGGCCATAGGACAAATCAATGTCCGCCGCCAGGTACGCCAGATGATCACGCAGCTTGGTCTCATAGAGCAGGCTGCCTTCACTCGCTTTCATCGCCATCTGCGCAACTCTGTCGATGTCGCGGTTGAGAGCGGCCACGGCGCTGGAGGCCTGCGCGTCAGTTGCGCTGTGATCGGCGACAGCCTTCTGGAGTTTGTCGCGCGCGGCCAGCGCTTTGTTGATGTCTTTATCCAGCGCGTCGAGGTCCGCGTGAATCTTTAGGTCCAAATCGAGTCGTGCTGCCAGGTCCTCTTTTGTAGCGTGGAGCCGCGGATCGAGAGCGACCGTAAAATTCTGTTGCGTTTTCTGCCCGCCGTAATCGAGCACGACCGAATATGTGCCGGGAACGGCGACGGGACCCTGGACTGAATCTTCTAGGCCGCCTGCCGCGATGGGAGCGTGGTAGCCGGTTATCTCCGTTGCGTATGGATAGCGCAAGTCCCATTGCAGCCGATTCATCCCCGGCTCGACGGCAGCAAGCCTCGCTTCCTTGTCGCGAATTTTCTGGTCTGTGCTCTTTTCACTCTCCGCCGCTTCTTCAGCAGCATTTTCCAGATGCTCGGTTGCCTGAACTTCGCTCCCATACGCTGCACCTTCTGCTTTCTCCTTGTCCTTTTTCTCTGCGAATCACCTTTCCCTGCGCATCGGTGAATTGGAGCGTCGCCGACGTCTTCCCATCGTAATCCTGCGGGATGTGAAAGAAAACTGTCAGCCCGAATGGCGGGTTATAGCCGGCATCGGGTGGCCGTCTAAAGTCGGGGTCAGGAAGACCGTAAACATGTGTCAGCCAGGCTTGCTGAGGAGCGAACAGGAAACTGGCATTGGATTGCACGGCGGGGTTCTTGGTCAACTGCTCGAGAACAGTGAGATTATCGAGCACCCAGAACGAACGCCCGTGTGTGGCCGCAACCACTTGGCCCTGGCGCGTGTTGATCGCGATGTCGCGCACCTGCGCGACTGGCAGGTTCAACGTGAGCGGTTGCCAGTGCGCGCCCGCGTCGAGACTGAAATAGACGGTGCTGCGTGTGCCGAGGAACAACAATTTGGATTCGTTGGGATCCTCTCGCATGTCGAATACAAATTCCTCTGCCGGCAAACCGGTCGTGATCGCAGTCCAATGCTTACCCAAATCAGTCGTCTTAAAAACGTATGGCTTGAAATCGTCCAGCATGTAGCGCCGCGCCGTCAGATACGCAGTTTGTTTGTCTTTGTGTGAAGGTTCGATACAACTGATCCACGATGGATTCGGCAATCCGGGCGGCGTCA
>QHOF01000088.1:31548-33319 GCA_003219335.1 Verrucomicrobiota bacterium
CACCGTCCGTGGTGACGTGTGCGAGACCATCATCTGACCCGGCCCAAATGAGATTACCGTCCAGAGGCGAAACCGCGAGCGCCGATACTAACGGATAAATTTCCGCTCCAGATTGATCAAGATCGACGGGACCGCCGCTGGGCGCTTCCGTGCTCGGTTCGTTGCTCGTGAGATCGGGCGAAATCTGCTTCCAAGTCGCGCCGTAATCGTCACTCCTGAAAACAAACTGCGCGGCAGTGAACAGTTGCTTCGGGTTCGCCGGCGAGAACAGAATGGGATGCGTCCATCCAAACCGGTGCTTGAGCTCGCCCGACGACGCGCCTTCCTGATAATGCGGCCACGGGCTCACGCTGCGGTATTGGTCAGTGCGCCGATCGTGTTTCACGAAGATGCTGTAATAACCGCTGCCATAAGTGATTTTGGGATCATCCGGTTGCGGCACGGCATAAGTGCTTTCGCCATAGGCAACCCTCTGCCATGCGCCCAGCGGGATCGTTCCTCCGCTATGGGCGCTCGGCCCTTCAAAGGAACCTTCGTCCTGTTGCGCGCCGTAGATGTGATACGGGAACTGGTCGTCAATATTGACGTGATAGAATTGGGCAGTGGGCTGATTGTGGACAGTAGTCCAGGTCTTGCCGCCATCGCGCGAGACTGTCGCGCCGCCGTCGTTGCCCTCGAGCAAAATCTTGGTGTCATCCGGGTTGATCCACACCACATGATTATCGCCGTGCGGCGTTTTCAGTTTCGTAAACGTTTTGCCGCCGTCACGTGAAACCCACAGTGCATCCACCTCGGGCGCATAGACGGTGTTGGGATCTTTCGGATCCACATAAATCGTCATGTAATAAAAACCGCGTTGCCGCAGCTTCATCTCCTCATTGACGCGCTTCCACGTCGCGCCCGCGTCATCCGAGCGAAACACGCCGCCTTCTTTTGCCTGAACAATCGCATACACAATGTCCGGTTTGCTGGCGGCGATGCCCAAGCCGATGCGTCCCAGAATTCCCTGCGGCAAACCAGGATTGCGAGAAATATTTGTCCAGTGCGTGCCGCCGTCGGTGGACTTGTAAATGCCGCTGCCCGGACCGCCGCTGGAAAGTCCCCACGGCTTGCGGATCGCTTCCCACATCGCGGCGTACATGACCTCCGGATGATTCGGGTCATTCACCAGACAGATGGCCCCGGTGTTATTGTCCACGAACAAAATTTTGTTCCACGATTTGCCGCCATCGGTGGACTTGAACACGCCGCGGTTGGGATCGGGAGCAAACACATGTCCCATGGAAGCGACGTAGACCACGTTCGGATCCTTGGGATCGACGACAATCGCGCTGGTCGAATGCGTGTCGCGCAGACCCGCGTATTGCCACGTCTTGCCAGCGTCGTTTGATTTGAAAACGCCGTCGCCAGGGATTGCAGTGTTGCGAATATCGGTTTCGCCGGTTCCGACATAGAGAATCTTGGGATCAGACGGCGCCACCGCTACCGCGCCGATGCTGGCACTCGGCCCCGGCAGCTTGCCGTCAGTGATGTTTTCCCATTGGCTCCCGTCCGCGCTCTTCCACACGCCGCCACCCACCGTTCCAGCGTAAAAGAGATTGTTATTACCTGGAACGCCGGTCACAGTGACCACGCGCCCGCCGATGTACGGCCCAACGCAACGCCATTTGAGCTTGCTCATCAGCGCTTGTGGAGGCAAGGGCCCCGAAGTTTGCGCTCCCGCGAGTGCAAAAAGCGCGACTACGGCGAAAACCGGAAGCGCGCGGACATT
>QHOF01000261.1 GCA_003219335.1 Verrucomicrobiota bacterium
AGGTTGTCCGCATACACCAACCGGGGCCAGGAAATATTTGGAAGAATTCAGTTCGGGTGAATCTCGCGCGGCCACGTTCTATTCCGGCAGGCTCGTTAGTGCATACGTCGGTTGAGCAAAGAATGAATGCGATCTGGAGCTACCGTCCCAAGAATCTTGTTCCGCTCGCGATCCTGCATCACAAGTTTCGAATTGTTCGTGATCGGTGCTAGGGCTTCTTGGACCTATGGCGGTAGACAACGGGGCCTGCCAGAGGCAAGTCGGTTACGCGTGATTAAAGCCTCCACGAATGCAGCGCAACGTCTGACGCCGCTCCAGAGGCTTGAGATGGAACGGTTCGCCGGGACGCTGCTTGGAACTCCTTTACAATAGTTCTTTGTTCTTTCCGGCCAATTCAGGCAAGCAAATTCGCTTGCCTTTTTTCTCTTTAGGGACCGTACATCTTCTTTGCTCGCTGCCAGTTGAGCATATTGTCACCAACTTATATAGATAGGTGCTAGCAGAGTAAGTACGACGGAGGATTTCTATATGGCTTTTGATTTCAGGACTGCCGTAAACAAGACAATTGTTGACCTTAGGAGAGAGATATCCAAAAAGAGTTCGGAGCTAGGGACTTTAAGGAAAGAGCTGGCAAGGTATCAGAAAGTGCAGGGTATTCTTAGCAGCCAGTCTGGGGCCACGAGAACCAAAGCAAACAGAAAAGTCCGTCGAAAACCGGTCGACTGGAACTCCGTGCTCAAGCAGCTCCCCGGCTCTTTTGCTGTCGGCACCGTAGCTAATTTGGCCAAGGTCAAATCAAGGACCTCTACTCATCGCGTCTTGACCAAGTGGATTAAGCAGCGGAAAGTCAAAAGGCTGGAGCTGGGTAAGTATCAAAAACTTTAGCGTGAGAAACTTCCGCTGAAGAAATGTGAGGATTTAGCGATGGACAGAAATAGCCTGAGACAAGTTCGCGAGGCGAAAATGCTGAGCAAGACTGGCCAGACGCGCCGGAATCTCTCCGTTGACGCTGGACCGGATTGGATGATCCGGGTGTTGGACTACGCTGATAAAGGGGTGGTATACGGGCGAAGAGAGGCCGGTGTCTCCTTGCCCCGTCTCGCAACGCGTCTTTTGGCAGCCCGATAATGGGGATGCGCTTTGCAGATGGTATTCGCCGCAAGACCGACAAGAAAGAGAGAATTTTCTGACTGTATCTGGTCATATTTTTTACCATTTATCTCCGACAATCACATTAATTACATCGGGAGTTTTTTCTAGCTCTGCATTAACTTCTGTTTTCGTGTCGATTTTTTCAGAAACTAAAGCACCCGTAAGCGCACGAGAGACTTTTCCTAAATCATGATCACGGCTCGGAGCAATTTGGACTTTCACTCCGTTAACCAAAATGATTCCCGCCTTTCCAATCGTAATAAGACTTGTGGTCGGCACAAGCACCCATCCCGAAGATATTAGAACTTCTCCTATCGCATTCAATAGGTTAGTTGCTTCTCGGACTGGAGTCACAAAAGCAGCGAATTTTTGTCCGGCGAATACCTTCAATTTGTCTACTATACGGCGCCGCTGCTGGGCGGTAAGCGTCCTCGGTGCCTCCAATTTCGCTAAATCTAATTGTGCTTTTGCAACGCGCGCCTCTGCTTCTTTTGAGCGTGCATTCGCCGATGCTATAGACGCTTCAAATTTGAGAGCTCGTTCTCCCGCCTCTTTTGCTTTTTTGACAGCATTAGCTGCGCCGGTTTCCGCGTTTGCTGCTCGCTCTCTAGCCTCAGCGAGATGCGATTCAGCGTTAGTTGCTCGCTCTATAGCTTGTGCTGCTTCTTTTTCGAATCTTTTGGCATCGCGTTCGAGTGTCGCTATCTTTAGATCCGTTGATCGTGAAATCTCGGAGTCTGCTTTACGTTCGATCGCGACACCCACGATAATCACAATTGTAAAAAACGCACTTAGTATCTTTTCGAGTCGGTCCCGGTGTTTAGGAATCGTGAGAACCGCAACGTCGCCGACAAGACCCACAACGAGCGTCCAAAATCCGAAAGAACTCCAAACTTCTGCGTTATTCATGATCGTCGTCGCTTACGTTATTCTTTACGCAGAGTCTGTAATTTTCCTTTACTGTCCCGCGGCAGACCGGTAAAGCGGCAATCGTTTACCTTTTCTTAGCGGCCGCTGCCTTTCGGATTATCGCAGCGCACTTTGTGGCGTCTGCGTCAGACTCAAATCCAAAAACCGCTGAATATTTTCTTCCTACCACCTGGGCTACGAGAAAATCCATGTTCACCCCCGCACCGGCAATGGCCTGCGCGGTTGCATAGCCAAGACCAGGCCTGTTATTGCCCTCGACCAACAGAGCCGGGATTGCTGAGGCGCTGAATCCCGCTTCCTTGGCCGCAGTAACGGACTTCCTCCCCGTAACCGGATAAAGCTCAATTGCAGCCTTGTATTCCTGGCGCGGAAAGCGATAGGCCATCACCACATGGATGTCTGTGCCGGCGTTGGCAAGCGGCGCAAGAGCGTTGGCAAGAATTCCGGTACTATTCTCAACCTCTTTTCGCCACAGCACGATCTTTTTCACGGTCACTGCCATATTGGGTGCCTCCTTCTTGTCTCAAGAATTGCTTCGCGGTTCTTAGTGACGCGATTCTATTGCGGACGTATCAGGGCTGCAAGTTGCAGCACGGTACAATGTGTTAAAAGCGTTAAGTTAGCTTCGGAAACTTAGTCACAATTTAGACATGCAAGTTACCGGAATTAAATTGAGGCGGCGATTGCAGTAGAACCTGCTTGACAGCACTCCTCCATGTGATATTTGTCGCCTCGTAACAATCCTCCCCCATCATTGAGAAGGCTTCTGGTGCTGATCTGAGGCCAAACCGGAGGAACACAAACTGTTCCTCGGAGGGGGAAATGAAAAGAACAGTATAGAGCCAGCCGCTCCGGCGATTTATCGCCAGGGTGTGCTGGCTTTTTGGTTCCCTCTAGGACCAGCTACAAGGCCCGTAGTCTGACGAATCGGGACCTAAGTCAATCAGATGCACGAGCAATGCATTTCGTTTTCCGTGTCGCTCACAATTACAAGAGAGTCTCAATAAATTCAAAGGAGGTGCTTTATGCCTAGAGGAGTTATTTTGGTGGATTATACGAATCAAGGCCGACGCACAATCAAAGATTCGCCTGATCGAGCCGAGGCGGCCAAGGCCGAAGCGGCGAAACTGGGCGTTCAGGTCAAAGACATCTTCTATACGCCAGGCGGACCGCATGATGCTGCAATTATCATCGAGGCGGAGGGCCCTGAGCCTATCAACAAGTTCATGTCGAGCGTGCAGTCGTTAGGCAACGTGAAAATGAAATTTATCCGGACTTTCTCGATCGAGGAGATGCGCAAGATGGTCTAGTGGCTAATTGAGTAGGTGGCGAGCTGAGCAGTTTGTAGCATCCCTAAACGAGAGGACAGAAAGGTGTCAGGAACCTTTTGAGCTTCTCTGTTCGCCGAAATTCAAAGGTTCCGGTTCGAGGAGGCGGTGGGTTTTAAGCCCTGCGTACTTAATTGGTTTTGTAGCTGCGCAGCCAGCGGGTTGTTAGCCGGATAGCCTGCGCGGCCCGCTGGCTATCACGGGGCGAGAGAATGTCGTTGATGGGGTTAGTAGCGCCTGCGATTTCCCAAAGCCAGGCATAGGGTCTGTTATTGTTTGTTGTTCGCTCAACCGTCTCTGACTTATTCAACAAAAGATCTAACCCCTTGTCAGACCTCGACTTCGATATCACTACCCTCTACTCGGACATTGTAACGGGCAACTCCTTGGGGGGCCGGAGGACCTAGGACCTCCCCAGTAGTTACATCATACGTCGCACCATGCCAGGGGCAGGTTACCTGTTTACTTTCAAGCACCCCTTCTGAAAGCGGCCCACCGCGATGGGTGCAAGTGTCATCGATAGCATAGAAAGAGCCCTCCACATTAAAGAGAGCAATCTTCTTGTCACCAACCTCGATCATCTTCCCCTGACCGGGAACAATCTCATCAGTCTTCGCTACCTTCACAAAACCTGCCATAATTCACCTCCTATTAAATTTTTGCTTGAACGCCTAAACCTTCATTCTATCCGCCTAACATTTTCCTTGCCTGGCATACATGGAGTCATAAAGAGGGGTCTGCTGTTGGCTTTCAGACAGTGGGGTTCAATCTTCCGAGTGCAGCCGGCCGCTTTTTTTCTTTCTATCCTCCCTTTTACGAACAGAACAAGAAAGCCCGGCTGGGGAGAACCAGTTCGGGCGATGATGCGGAATCAAAGATGTGACCTGCCTGCCGGCAGGCCGGCCGGATCGGGGTACCCAGCCGAAGTCAGTTTCGCGAAAATAAGGCAAAATTACAAAACAGGCAAGAGGCTCCGCCACTGAGATTGGCGGATCAGCCTCCGGCTGAAACAGGCAATGGGCGGGGAGAAAAAACGTAATCGTGCTCGTCGACGGGCACGAAAACCACGCACGAACCAGAACGAAGCCGATCGGCCTTTTTCAACGGTCTGGCAATAATTGACACGTTGCTCTGTCCGCCTGTACAATCCGTCGCCTTAGTAAAGCATGCACGGACGGGCTGGATTGCACGGGAGTTAGGACGACGAGGAAAAAAAAGTGGAGCAGTCGCCTACATTAGAACACTTTCGTGTCGCCAGGCCGGTCCCGGTAGCCCGCATCACTGCCGGTCACTTCATCATGGCGGTGGCGCTGTTGGTGCTGGGCTACTTTCTCATCTGGCCGATCATTCTTCTGCTGATCAATAGCTTCAACGCAGCTACCGACTGGTTTGTCGAGCCTCGCGTGTGGGGACTGCGACACTGGCAGAACGCGTTCCT
>QHOF01000227.1:0-5805 GCA_003219335.1 Verrucomicrobiota bacterium
ACCAATCGGCACCTTACCATCGCGAAGAACACGATGTTCTGCGGAAAGGACTATATCCCTAACCCCTTGTTCGAGCAATTGTCTAAAATTGAATGGGCCTGACGCCGTTTCTACGGATTATGTGGGCCCAATGGAGATTCGGCACTGACTCTCCTTGGGTGACCCACTGTTACTCCGCAGGCCCCACCATGTTCAAGTCCCTGTCTCCAAAGGGAGCCTTGATCCGTAGAGGGACTTTCGTCCAAGCGGAACTCCCTCTCTCTTACATGAACCATCCAGTCCAGAGGTCCTTGACTCCCCAGCGGGTTATGTTGTCCCGCCGGATCATCGCTTACTATGACCTCATGCGAGCTTCTCTTCCCCTCCCGCCGGTTTATGTTTTATCCAGCGGGCCCTTGCCCGTCGGTCTGCTCAGGGCTGGAGACGAGAAGGTCCCTAATTTAAGCTGCCTGTCTTTTCCCATCGTGCCATCTTCCGTACCCCGGCGGCTAGGCGACTGCTTACGGTTATTACTTCATCGCCCTCTGTGGCCTTCCCCGTCTTCGCATAAGGTCGGCGCACGCATGTCCACGCTTGGCCGGTTCTTGCGTGGTTCGTGTAACGAGGCTGCAAAGTTCGCTTTATGCTACGGCCCGATGGAATTGCTAGCCCTACTCCGGCAAGGGCATTTACATTCGAGCTTTCACCTCCTGGATCACCCCTCGGGGGTGTCGAGTATCACTACGCGGGCAAATAACCAATTCCCGCGGCCGGACTTACACCGGCTAGACACGCAACCGTATAGGCTGCAAGCGAAGAACACGATGTTCTGCGGAAAGGACTATATCCCTAACCCCTTGTTCGAGCAATTGTCTAAAATTGAATGGGCCTGACGCCGTTTCTACGGATTATGTGGGCCCAATGGAGATTCGGCACTGACTCTCCTTGGGTGACCCACTGTTACTCCGCAGGCCCCACCATGTTCAGTGAGCACTATGCTGCTGGTGCAACGGCTCCATATCGGCCTTTTCCAGAGCCCGGTATATGGCAAGGATGGCTACCACTATTCCGACGATCACGTTGTTCCACATCGCTACGGTGATGTCTCTGTAGTGGAGCGCAAAGGGTGCCACGATAAGCCACAGGCCAAGAATGAAATTCGCCCAGCTTAGACCTTTCATCTATCCTTCACCTCCTTTCTGCTTACATGGGTGACACGCCCATCTCAGCAGGGGTAGAGTGCCTTCCTCGGAATCTCTCTGATAAGTCCAGGGTGCCCCAAGATTTCGTAGATGCTGGCATTTTTTAGATCTTCTTCTCTATTTATAAAGGAGGGCAAATGGCATGCCATCCAGAAATCAGAAGAGCGTATTGGCACTGCCCTGCAAAGACTCTCAATTTCCTGCTTATAAAACCCGGGAGAGTTCATTTTCGAAATATTCTGAAGCGCAAGAACGCCACACCCGCACTCATCTTTGCCTCACTCCGTTAGCATTCGTGGGACGAGCTTTGAGGATTTCTGCCAACATAGTCTGGTCGACGTTTCTTCCTTGAGCAATGTATCTACCAACAGGTCGAGTTTTTCACGTGCACCCGTCAGCAATTCGTAAACCGCTTTGTGGCGCTCTTCGAGCAGGCGTTGAACCTCCTGATCGATTTTCGCAGCGGTGGCTTCGCTATATTCCCGGCCCTGAGAAAGATCGTAGCCCAAAAAAGGCTGGTGATCGTCGGATTTAAATGCAACCAAACCCAGGTTCCCCATACCCCAGCGAGCCACCATGCGCCGCGCCAGGCCAGTGGCCTCGACCAAGTCGTTTTCCGCGCCCGTCGTGACATCTCCAATGGCGATAGCATCTCCATTTTCTTATACAGTCCCGGTTCAGAGCCCCTGGGACCCCTCCTATATTATTACTATCTAGATGGCCAGTACGGCCGGATGGCCGCCGTAGGAATTGTCATATCGCTGATCTGCATCATCCTGGTCGCCTTTGCCCAGAGATTTTCTCAGTGGGAGAGGCGTTGATTTGCAGAAAATTCTCAGACTGCCGTGATGATCGTCAGAGTACAAGATCACTGAAGCGAGAGGGATTTATCAGGATTGTTAATTGGGAATCGGAATTACAGTTGGTTCCCTTGCAAGACAGGAACAACATATCTTTTATTTGTTCTGGTTCAGTTCCAGGTTACTTCCTTGTGGATCAAGACTGTTTGGCTATCTTCGTCGATTTTGGCAGCCGGATCACACCAGCAAAATTCACAGTCGACGTGAACCAGCTCGACCGGGTTCTCTAACGGGACCATTACAGGGGATCTCAATCCTATGAACATCATCAAAGATCTTTTCATGGCGCTTCCCACCTCATGACAAGAAAATCGCTAACGTCCCGCTCCTGCTGTTCACCGAACACTCAGACGAAATAGACTCGATCCACCGCCACTCGTCTTTTTCCATCACGCTCAACTCCGTTTTGATTGCAAAATAGGGTCAGCAAGTCCTATGCCGAACTAGCTAGACAAACTGCAGGCGACGAACGCGCGTAAGCTTGCAAAAGGTGCTTTTTCGGTTTGGGAGACAATGTTTTTACTGCAGTTTTTGAATAGCCCAAATCTGCCTGGATGGTATGCAAGAACGCCTCACAGCGCACTCTTTTTTGCCATAAAATCATTTGTCAGTAACACCAGAGAATCCGGCGATCCGAAACCTCGCTGGAGTAAGTCACGTGATATTTAATGAAGGTCGGTTGCGCGAACGGCGTGTCTGGAAACTGCTTTAAATAATACGGCTCGGCAGCAATTGGAATGCGCTGAATATTGCAGGGCCGTCCCCAAATCCATCTCTACGATCGCAACATTAAAGCTCGGCAGATTTGGCGCGCAGTGCGACTTCTTTCATGCTGGCACAGATATTGTGTCCACTGAAGTTAAAAACTCAGCTGCTCAAGTACTCGATATTAGAAACGCTATGCAGATGCTAAAGATGATCTCTTTTTGTTTCGTTCTTAGGCTTCAGCTGACGAAGTCATAGGAGATCAAAGCAGGCGAGATCGTTGTAGCGGGAAAGGGTCGTGTCTCATGTTTATCGAAACAGATGCGAAGAATCATGACTACGAGGAAGGAGCGGCTCCGCTGTTTCAGCCAGACGCACTGCTTGCTGCTCAGTACTTTGACACGTTCCGCCGAAAGGTCCAGATCCAGCCCGAAAGACGGCTTCTCATAGCGGTTTTGGAGGACGCCATCTTCTGTTTCCAGAAGTATATCTCGTCACGTGAACGTAGAGGGAAAACTCTGTTTCGTGAAGCAGAGGATTGGATCCAGGATGAGTATGGAGATTACATCTTTTCGTTTCAAAATATCTGTGAAGCTTTAGGCCTGGACGCCAGCCAGCTACGCGCAGGGCTGTTGCGCTGGAAACAAAGCAGGCCACCAAAGCATCCCGAGATCAGGGCAAAAAAAGATTTAAAGAGAAAAGTTCAGATCTCTTGCGCCAACTGAGAAAGCAAGCGCCGGGTCAACGGGAGCCGTTGGGCAGGAAATCAGTGAAAGGCTTTAGATAGAAACAGAGCTGACAAAGAAGCGCAAAAAAAGATTTGATCAAAAGGGGTAAAACTTGTGGTTAAAGCATTTAAGGCTAGCAGTGGTCGTGGACGTGGAGACGCGCGGGGATTGTCCTGCCGTCAAAGCGCGGAATTTAAAAACGGGACAGGACCGAGAGGTCATAGTGGATGGCGTCGTGGCCGGGATTGGTATTGAGCCGAACGTCGAACTGGCGCAGGCGGCGGGACTCAAGGTTGATAACGGGATCCTCGTAGATGAGTTGTTGCGCACGAGCCACCCGGATATTTAAGCCGCGGGAGATGTAGCCGCCTTTTACAATCGATCGCTAGACAAGCGCATTCGAGTCGAACACGAGGATAATGCCAACACAATGGGGCGGCTAGCCGGCCGTAGGATGGCAGGCGACCCTGAGCCCTATAATCACCTTCCGTCTTTTTACTCCGACCTTTTCGAGCTGGGCTATGAAGCAGTCGGGCGAGCTAGACACGAGGCGTGAGATCATAACCGACTGGAAGAAACAGAATCACGAAGGCGTGATCTATTATTTGCAAAACAATCGGATTCGGGGGGTGCTCCTATGGAATGTCTGGGGGCAGCTAGATGCGGCCCGGTCCCTGATTGCACAAGCTGGCCCTTTTCAGCGAAAAAATCTCAAAGGGCATCTGCCGCAGATGCATCAAAATAAGAGCCAAGCGGAGACTCGCGAATGATCAAGGTCAAGCGCGTTTACGAACCTCGAGACCCTGATGACGGGAGCCGTTTTCTCGTCGAGCGGTTATGGCCGAGAGGCATCAAAAAAGAAGATTTGCAGATGGAGGCCTGGCTGAAGGACGTAGCACCAAGCGATGGGTTGCGCCGTTGGTTTGGACACGATCCAGCAAAGTGGCGGGAGTTTCAGCGGCGCTACTTCGCCGAACTAAAGATGAAGGATGCTTCCAGACTAATTCGCGCCGCTGCTCGCCACGGCAACGTTACCTTACTCTACAGTGCACGCGATGAAGAACACAACAACGCGTTAGCGTTGAAAGCCTATCTTGAGAAACAACGCGAAGTCCCCCGAAGCAGCAAAAGGGGAAGGTGATGTCTCAGGATGAAAAGCCACCGTGACTGAGGATAAATTCGCTCTGTGACAGTAGGTTGTGAATCTCCGCCCGCCGCTGCGAGTTTTTCCTTGAGCTTACAGACTAGTATCGTGTCCCAAAATCCATTGGCAGAGTCGGGGCTCGTTTTCGTCTGGCTCTCGCGTGCACTCGCCCGCTCGGCCAGAATGACGATCGGAATTGTATCAACGAACTTACAGGACACAATACTATAGTTCCGTGCTGAGAAGAGTGATTGATCATCCGCAGAGGGAGTCCTGATCTCTAATCGCCGCGCAGTAATGCCACACTCCGCACACTTTTTCGCCTCGTTCTGGACCGCCAGATAAACAGAGTAGCCGAGGGTTCTTGTCTGTAGCGATCGAAATTTCTTCTGCAGTCATGCATTTCTGCAGCCGACAAAAGCAAATCCCTGATGTCCCCGAATCAAACATGATTAATCTCCGGCGGATCTCATTGGCGTGAATATTGCGCAAGTCGAATAGCTAGAACGCGCTCGGTAGAGGAAAGAGATCGTGGCTGATGCTTGTAACCCGAGCAGGCAAAAGTCCTGTGCCAAATGTCACAGGATCAAGCTGAAGCGCGTTTCTAAGCGCGAAAAACGGGAGATAGGGAAGTACCACTGATGAAAGAGAACCCATTACTCAAGCTCGAAAGGTTCGGACAGAGCGTCTGGCTCGACTTCATCCGCAGGGGAATGATTACGTCCGGCGAGTTGGCGGAGCTAATAAGGGAAGACGGGCTCAGAGGCGTCACATCGAACCCATCCATTTTCGAGAAAGCGGTTGGCGGCAGTCATGACTATGACCAAACGATTCGCGCGCTGGCACTCGAAGGCAAAAACGCTCATCAGATCTATGAAAGTCTTACGGTGGAAGACATCCAGCGCGCGGCAGACCTTTTCATTCACGTCTATGACGAGGTGGGAGGTACAAACGGATTCGTCAGTTTGGAGGTGTCGCCTTACCTCGCTCATGACACAGCGGGTACGGTCGCGGAGGCACGTCGTTTTTGGGCCGCCGTGCAGAGGCCCAACCTGTTGATCAAGGTGCCGGCAACACAGGAGGGGCTTCCCGCTATTCAACAGCTGATCAGCGAGGGAATTAACGTCAATGTGACGCTTTTGTTTGGGCTTGAGCGCTATCGGGAGGTAGCAGAGGCCTACATCGCT
>QHOF01000227.1:5892-7187 GCA_003219335.1 Verrucomicrobiota bacterium
AGGGCCGGCGCCAAGAGCGAGATGGAGGCTGCTTTGCGGGGTAAAGTTGCGGTCGCAAGCGCGAAAGTCGCCTACCAGATGTATCAGGAACTTTTTTTCAGCAACCGTTTCAGAAGTCTCGCCTTACGCGGAGCGCATCCCCAACGGTTATTGTGGGCCAGTACAAGTACCAAGAACCCGTCTTACAGCGATGTGAAATACGTGGAGGCTCTGATTGGTCCGGGAACCATCAATACTGTTTCCCTCCAGACATTGAACGCCTACCGCGATCACGGACACCCGGCTTCTCGTCTGGAAAAAGGGATGACTGAAGCCCGCCAAGTGCTCGACCGGTTGGCCGAAATAGGAATCAATCTGGAAGAAGTAGCGCAACAGTTGGAGGATGATGGCATCGAGAAATTTGTTCTGGCCTTTGACCGTTTAATGGACACGCTGGAGAAAAAACGCGCGGAGACATTCCGAGAGCCCGTGGATCGCCAGACGCTGCACAACCGGCAGAGCTTTTGAAATACATTGAAGCGTTTTTCTCCGAGATTGGTTGGGATGCCTGTCGAAAAACGTTCAAAGAAGACAAGGCCAAAGTGCTCTCCATGAAAAGAACAGCTGAAGGATCGCAATCTGTATGTCCGGTGGCACCTCCAATTGTTGTGGGCGAAAAAGAGACCCTGTTTAGTCTCATCCCGACTCCTCAACCCCGGCGAGGATCGCTTGGCCTGATGGCTCGTCTGCCCATCTGGCTCTATCGGATAGGTCTGTGCTGGCTCTTGGGTAACCGCTTGCTCGTGCTAACCCATATGGGTCGCAAAAGCGGATTGGCGCGGACGTTTGTGCTGGAAGTGATGCGCTATACGAAAGAGACGGACACCTATTTTGTTGCTGCCGGGTTTGGCACGAAATCAATCTGGCTCCGTAATATAAGCCAGAATTCAAGGGTCCCAGTTCAGGTTGGCCATCGGTGATTCGACGCGGCCGTTCAGAGTCACCCGACGGAAGAAGGCTGCTGTGAGTCTGGAGATTACGCCGGCCGTCACCCCATGCGGATTAGATTCCTGTCGCTCGTTTTGCGCAAACCGTTGGGAAGAGATGTGGTGTGCGCGGAAACAGCCCGACGGACTCCTATTATCGCTCTACAACCCATTCAAGCCTCTAAGAGAACCAGGTGAGGAGATCAGCTGGAGGAGATTCTTCTTAATGGAGTGGTTGTTGTAGACAAGCGCGAGTTCCGTCGGCGTGCGCTGGTGCCCATGTTTGATTGTTACTGCGTCAGGATTTTACGGCGGCTTTCTTTTTTCCAA
>QHOF01000228.1:0-8991 GCA_003219335.1 Verrucomicrobiota bacterium
TGTCCTGGCGAACAAGGCGGCTATCTTCCAAGCCGAAGGCGATCTGGCTCGCGCCTCGGCGATCCTCGCTCCGCTCCGTCCGGCCGCCGATCTAAGTCAGGCTTTGGAAACACAAGTTTGCCAGGCGATCTTGGAGCGCCGTCCTGCGCCAATCATCCCTCGGCTAAAGGAAATACTGGCCAAGCCTGATCCAGCGTTCGGTTATTTGAATGGCGAACTGCGCTTTTGGCTGGGCTGGGCGCAAGAAGTCGCCGGTGATCACGCCGCTGCCCAGGAAACTTGGCGACAGGCGCGTAGCGAACTGGACTCTTTCCTTAAAGAACAACCAGAGAATTATGTTCTCATTGATGATCTCGCGCTGACCAACATGGGTTTCGGTGATAAGGCTGGCGCGTTCGCTATGGCCGAGCGAGCGATGGCCGCAGTCCCCATCGAGAAGGACGCAACAAATGGTCCCAGTGCAATCGACGTCTTCGCCCGGGTGGCTGCGCAGACGCAGGAACCCGACCGCGCCATCGCTGCTTTACAGAAACTACTCTCGATCCCAGGCCGTGGCGCGTTGGCTGAAAACGTGCCGCTCACTCCCGCGCTGCTCCGGCTCGATCCGATGTTCGATCCGCTGCGGAATGATCCGCGGTTCCAAAAACTGTGCGAAGAGAAATCAAAGTGAGAATCGACAATTTCTTCGCGAACTAAAGCGGCGGAACTTCACAAATTAACTGGATCGGCTGCTCGACCCACTGCGCGATGCGCCTAGCTTTAGCATTCTTAGCAAAAAAGCCTTCGCGAAAAATAAAACAAACTAACCGGTTCAGACTGATACCGTCTTCACCAGCCTTTTGACTAGGAGATACACAGGATAGCTGACTGCAATTCCTAGGACAGCATAGAGGCTGTTTTCGGTGCTACTCACAACGAAGGCAATCAAGAGGAGACCGGCGCCAAGAAACACGATTGCTGGAAGAACGGGATAGCCGCGGGCTCTGAACGGTCGGGGAAGGTCGGGCTCTCGCCAACGCAAAACAAATATCGTGCCGAACGCCGCTACATCTACAAGCACAGTTAGAAAAGCGGTAAAAGCGAATAGCTTGTCGAAGCTGCCGACGCCCGCAAGCATGATCGCTACCAAAGCAGTTACGAGCAAGGCCGTGGTAGGTGTGCCTCCCGTGTTTACCCTGACACCGGAATGGAAGAAGAGCCCATCGCGGCTAAGAGCGAACATCACGCGCGGCGTGAAAAGGAAGGACGCGTTGATAATCCCAAGGAGGGAAATCAACATGATGCTAGTCACGATCTGGCTGCTATAGCCACCGAAGATGAGCTGAGCGGCATCTGCCGCTGCTAATTTTGAACCTGCTAGCTTTGCTATCGGCAACGCATGTAGCATGGCGAGATTAATGAGCACGTAGATCGCCGTTACCAAAGCGACACCGGTAAAGAGCGAGCGAGGGATGCTTTTTGCTGGATCGGTGTTCTCCTCCGAAAAGTAGACCGGCGCATGCCAGCCGGCGTAAGTGCCAAGAATGCTTTGCATCGACAAGGCGATGGCCACAAACAAAAGCTTCGGATCGGAAAAGAGCGATGGCTTTGCGCTTGGGGCAGCGGCTAGCTTCGGGCTGAAGAGAAAGCACGCTGCGATGATGACGAAGAAAGCAAGAACCTTGAACAAGCTCATGATTTCCTGAGCACGACTACCTACGCGTAGGCCTAGCCAGTGAAACGCGGTAAAGAAGATCAACACGGCAATTGCCGCCGGAGTTATGACACCGGGATTATAAGAGAGAAGAGTCCCGCAGCATATTCGGTTAACGCAACCGCCAAATATGCCATCGAACTGGTGCGGAGGAGCCAATCGCTCCAGCCGACAAGAAATCCACCGAACTCACCGTAAGCCCGGCGCGCGTAAACATAAGGTCCGCCGTCCAGCGGTAGCATTGTGCCGAGCTCAGCATACGTATTCGCACCGACGAAAGCATACAATCCGGAGATTATCCATACGGCCATGATGAGTCCGCTGTGTCCCAGGTACGCCGCGACGCTGCCCGGAATCCGCAGAATACCGATCCCGATTGTTCCGCCAATGCCTACCGCCACGCCAAAGGTCACTCCGAGGATTCGAAGCAGCTGTTCTTTGCCGAGCGAGGGCGTATTAGCAAGGGCTCGTTCCGTCTCCATCCGTTCGGCTTAGCTGATTCAGCGCCGCACAACAAGAGCGCAGCGCCACGTCACCTAAATCTGGACTTTGCTCTGCCTTCTGTACTATTAGGCCGTCGATAAACCAAGAGTGAATCTGAGCATTTTCGTAGCCGAGCTAAAGCGGCGCAATGTTTTTACTCTATCCGATTCGGTAAGATTGACATGTCTATTGTTTTAACCGACAATAAATGTATGAAAACAACCTTGTCAGCAAAGCGACAAGTCTCCATACCAAAACGACTCTGCGACGAGCTGGAACTCGAGCCCGGAGCGCAGATCGCGTGGGAAGTGCAGGATAGCAAACTGGTGGGTCGTCCTCTGCCGAAAGAAGGCTGGCGTTCCCTCATCGGCAAATACAAGGGCGGGCCGGACCTAGTCGCGGCTTTGCTCAAGCAACGGCGCGAAGACCGTGAGAGAGAAGACCGTAAGCTGGCTCGATAGCAGCGCCGTTCTCACGCTGCTCTACGGAGAAGCGGGGATGGATATCGTGCGCGAGCTTCTGGAGCAATCGGAGCGCGATCGCGCCGCGGTCTATCTCTCCGCCGTGACGTTAACCGAAGTCGTCTCCAGTTTGAGCAGGACGCACGGCGAAAGCGTGGCACGGGACGAGTTGCAAGTCGTGCTCAGCCTGCCGGCGCAAATTGAATCTGCCTCCCTCTCGCAATGCGCGGAGGCAGGTTGGTTACGCAGCCGTCACCGTCTTTCGACCGCCGGCGCAATCATTGCGGCCCAGGCGATGGCGGCAGGCGCGGAGCTGGTGCACAAGGATCCGGAGTTTGAGTCGGTGCTGGGTCTAAGGCAACGCGCTCTGCCTTATAAGACTCGCCGCGCGTTGAAGCGCTAGTTGGTTATGTAGCGAGCGATGAACAATTTTTTCACCGAGCTAAAGCGACGCAACGTTTACAAGGTGGCGATCGCTTATGCGTGATCGCGTGGCTGCTCATCCAGGCGGGATCGATCCTGTTTCCAACATTCGAAGCTACCGGCTGGGTGATGAAGGTGTTCGTCACGGTGATCGCTGCCGGGTTCGTCCTGGCATTGTTCATTGCATGGGCCTTCGAGATGACACCGCAAGGGATGAAGCGCACTGCGGATGTCTCGCCCGATGAATTCATTCCGCCGCGGAGCAAACGCAAATTTGCGACGCTGATTGTAGGCCGTAGCTGTAATTGCTGGAGGCTTGCTCATTTTCCAACTCTGGCGCACTTCGAAGTCGTCAACGGCGGCAAACCTCCAGGAAAAATCGATTGGGGTTTTGCCGTTTGTTGATCTCAGCCAGGCTAAAGATCATTCCAGCGTGATCAGTCGATTGCGCGGGTAAAGCCTTGAGGGAAGCGGTTAAAATGATCTGAACTGAATGGTGCGATCGCACCATTGGTTAAATGGCCGTTCGCCTAGGAAAGCCCACGCATTTTTAGCGTTTTCGGTCTTGCAGGCAATTTAATGAACAATGCTCGACTTTCTTCCCAAAAGGATGTAGAAACTTGTGTTCAATGCCGAGCACAGAGTCAGTTTCGCAACATGACGTAATTGTGTGCGCGTGCGGAACTCAGGAATATACGGCGCGCGACACCATCGATGCAGCCATTTTCAGGGGCGAGGTGGAGGTAAAATGGAAAGAATTTCTCCATGAGGTCCAGGCAGAAAAACGCGCGGATGAACTAGGTTTAGATTTAGACGAGTCCGCAATTTCCAGTGCGGCGGAAGCTTTTCGTTACGAATACGATTTGATCACTGCCGAGGAAACGGAAGCATGGCTGGCAAATCGAGGCCTCACGCTTGATGATTTCGCCGACTACCTTACCCGTGAATACTACGCCAGCACGCTTCGCGAAGAGATTATACCCGACGAAATAGAATATTCTTCTGCGCCGGCCGACCTACGCCAGTCATTCCTTGTGGAATTAATCTTATCCGGAGAATTGGACCGAATGACTGGTGATCTAATCATGCGTCTGGCGGCACGAGCCAACTCCAGAGGCAATTGCAGCCGAAGAGCGGAAATTCTTGCATCGGAATAGGATTGAACCGGCACAACTGGCGAATTGGCTGGAGCAATTGGGTCGCGATTCGAAGTGGTTGAATGAAATGCTCGCGATCGAGGCAGCATACCGGACACATTGCGATAGGCTGCTTGTCCCTGAAGCGCGTCAACACGAATTGATGGCTCTGCGATTGCCTCTAACGCGGTTTGAAACCGAAGTGATCGAGCTGGAATCGCGCGATGCCGCCAACGAAGCGCTGTTTTGCGTGCGGGAAGACGGAATGTCAATGGAGGAAGTTGCCACCGAGGAACGTTATCCCTATCGACGTTCGGACTTTCTTCTGGAAGACCTTCCCGTGGATGCTCAGCAGAAATTCTTAAGCGTCTCGCCTGGGGACGTGCTCGAGCCAATCGCGCGCGGCGATGGATTCGAACTGTGTCGCGTCATTAAAAAAATCGAGCCGCAAGCGGACGATCCAAGCGTTAGATGGCGGATCGACCGGCGACTGCTCGACCGGCATTTCTCCGAGCTCACGAGCAAGTACACGCAACGGCGGCTCGGCGGCGCTTCAACTCCGATGGAATGAAAGCACAGGACAGCGAAGTTCTTCGGCGCTCTTCAGTGTTCCGTTTTGTTTCCGATGAACATTTCGCCGCAATTGAGCCGCTGCTCCAAGAAGAACAGTATGAATTCGGCGATGTGATCGTAAAACAGCACGATCCAGCCGATTCATTTTACGTTTTGACGCGGGGACGCGCGCGCGCTCTCAAGATAAAACCGGATGGTGAAGAAATCCCATTGGGAGTGTTGAAGCCGGGCGACTCGTTCGGAGAAGCCGCCTTGTCTGAGGGTGGAACACGAAATGCCACCGTGCGCTGCAGCACCGCAGTAGATGTTTTGCGGATCGAACTTTCTGCAGCTCGTCCGCCTCGTGCCCGAGCTGAAACAATTTATCGAAACCACCGGCCGGAACCGGGCGCTGCAAAGTTTCCTTTATCAGTTCAGCAATTTTGGTCGGCTTCCGACGGCTGTGCTGCGCAGCATGATTGAAAAGTTAAAACCTATCACATTTGAAAAAGGCGATCTGATCATTCGGGAAGGAGACGACGCCGGACCGCTCTACATAATTGAGAAAGGACGAGCGCGCGCCTTCGCCGGTGTCGACGGACACAAGCGCAATCTCGCGTTTTATCGCGAGGGCGATTTTTTTGGTGAATTGTCGATCTTGAATGGATCGCCGCGCGCCGCATCAGTAGAAGCATTCTCCGATTGCCAATTGCTTGCGCTCGAGCCGAAGTCAGTCCAAGACTTGCGCCGTCGATTTCCTGAGTTTGAAAAGCTACTGAGCGAGCGGCTCGCTCTCTATGAGGCAAAAACGGAAGCGCGTATTCCGCTCGATTTCACAACCGAATTGCTTCCTGCGGAAACGCAGGTGCACGACAAAGTGGAGCTGGATGGTCAACAGCCTCCGAGCGAGATCGAGAGCGAAGAAGAGCCGTTCGCGGATGAGCGTGGTTTGTTTCGCAAACGCGGCAAGCGTATCCGGAAAATCGATCATATCCTGCAAATCGACGAGATGGATTGCGGTGCGGCTAGCTTGGCAATAATCTGCCGGCACTTCGGCCGAAAAGTGAGCCTCGCGCGCATTCGCCAGCTTTGTCATACGGCCACTGACGGCACGAGTCTGAAGGCGCTTTCTCGCGCTGCGACCGAACTTGGGCTGGCGGCGCGCGCATTAAAAATCTCGCTCCGCAATCTGCCGCTCATGCCGCTACCGGCCATAGTGCACTGGGAGGGCAATCACTGGATCGTTCTTTACGATGTCGATGATCAGTTTGTCCGTGTGGCCGATCCCGCGATCGGGTTGCGCAAACTTCCGCGCCGGGAATTTGAGACGAAGTGGTCCGGTTACGCAGCGTTATTCGATTACACGCCGGCATTCGAAGAAGCTCCGGAGAGCAAACCAACACTGGCCTGGGTTCTTCCGTTTCTTGTCCGGTTTAAGGTGATTTTGCTTCAGGTGTTTGGGCTGGCCATAGCGGTCAGTTTCCTGCAATTGCTCTTTCCGGTGTTCACCCAAATGGTCGTGGACAAAGTGATTGTCGAAAATGACCTCGGCCTGTTGAAGATAATCCTGCTCGGCATGCTCGCAGCGCTTGTTTTCGTGCAGCTTGCCAACCTCGCGCAGGAGTATTTGCTGGCGTTTGCAGCCGTGCGTCTCGACACGGCAGTTCTCGATTTCTTGAGCCGGAAACTTTTGTCTCTTCCGATGAGCTATTTCACAAGTCGTCGAACGGGCGACATTCAGCGTCGGCTCGAAGGTGCGAGGCAAGTACGACAATTTGCCGTGCAACAGGGAGTCGGCGCTTTGCTGGCAGTGGTCTTCCTCGTGGGCGCAGTCATTTTGATGGGGATGTATAGTCCGCTGCTGACCATCGCGTTTCTGGCAACGACACCTGTATACGTCGGGCTGATGATTTTTTCCGTAAAAGTGCTGCGCCCGCTTTATCATGGGGTGGAAGAAAGCCAGGGCAAATATAGTTCGCATCAAATCGATGCCATCAAAGGGATTGAAGCTGTGAAAGCGGCATCGGCCGAGAGCGCATTTCGTGATGCCATGCTGAACGAGTTTCTCTCGGTCTCACAAAAACTTTTTAAGGCGACGTTCATCGTGATGTCGTGGGACAGCGTCCTGCAGACCATCGGCCTTCTCTCGACTGCGATTTTCCTGTGGGTCGGCGCCACGCAAGTCATTCATGGACACTTGAGTGTCGGTGGCTTTGTGGCGTTTAGCTCACTCACGGCGATGGCGTATGCGGGGATTTTGCGCGCGCTCGGAGTTTGGGACAACATGCAGTTCGCCTCTGTCCTCCTGAATCGTCTGAACGACATCTTCGAACAGGAGCCGGAGCAAGGTCGTGATCGCTCCCGACTCGTCCCAGTCCACAGCCTCGAAGGGCGGGTCGAGTTGCGCGGAGTCAGTTTCAAATATGGCGGCCCGGAATCACCCGATATTTTGAAGGATATTACCCTCGACCTAGCGCCGGGACGCACGGTGGCATTGGTGGGCCGCAGCGGCAGCGGCAAGACAACGCTCATCAAGTTGATCGCAGGCCTGCTTGAACCTACGGAGGGAGCGATCTTTTTCGACAATGTCGATCTAAAGACTCTGAATTATCGCGATGTGCGACGACACATAGGGATAGTCCTTCAAGAAAATCACATGTTTAACGACACGATCGCGCGCAATATTTCGTTTGGTGATCCCGAGCTGGACCTCGACAGGGTGCTTTCGGCTGCCCAGGCCGCCGCTGCGCATGATTTCATTATGCGTCTTCCGCTTGGGTACGAGACGAAGATTGGCGAATCAGGTTTGTCTCTGTCGGGCGGGCAAAAGCAGCGCGTCGCAATTGCGCGCGCCATCTACAATAATCCCCCAGTGTTGATTTTTGACGAAGCGACGAGCTCCCTCGATACGGAATCAGAGCGGGTAATCCAGGAAAATCTCGGCCGATTAATGGCGGGCCGGACGACGATTGTGATTGCACATCGGCTGAGCACCATTCGCGAAGCCCATTCGATCATCGTGCTAGAGCAGGGCAGTGTCGCCGAGATTGGTACGCACGATGAATTGATGGCGCAGCGCGGCCTTTATTATTACCTCTCTAGCCAGCAACTGGGAATCTGATCTGCCTTACTAAAATGAGCCCACAATTAACTCCGCGTGGCTCAATCGATGTCGAATCAGAAATGCTGCCGCAGGAACCACCTCCCTGGGTTATCCGATCGACGGGATGGCTCTTGATGGGGGCGTTTCTCTTCGCCTTGCTCATCGCTATTGTGATGCGCTTGCCGGAAACGGTTCATTGCCGCTTCGTCCTAATTCCCGCAACGGGGGCTGATCCGATTCAATCTCCCCGGCAGGCGATAATCAGCCGGGTCGCTGTCGATGAAGGTCAACCTGTAAAAACCGGCGAAGAGTTGTTTGTTCTGCGCTCTGACGAGATCCGCGGCTGGGATACACAGTTTCGGACGCTCACCGAAGATTTGCATACCAAGGAAGAAAGCCTTACTCGATCCGAGACTGCTTACGCTGCGCAGCTTGCGATTAAGAAGGCAGAAATTGAGCAGGCTGAAAGCGAGGTAAAATTCCGCGAAAATCACGTAAACGTCAGTCGAGATCTTGTCAGTCGCTTGGAGAAGCTGGCGACTCAGGGTGGCTTTTCGGAAATCGATCTGGTTAAAGGATTTCAGCGTTGCCCAAAGGACTTTGCAGCAGGTGAAGCTCGACCGTGAGCGAATGGAAACCGAGCATGCGCGCCAGCGGGGCGAGCAGCAAGCTGAAATTGAAAAATTAAAGATGCGTATCGGCGCTTTGAAAACAGACTTGGAAAATGCCCAGCAGAATTTGTTGACGGTTCGTAGCCCCTACGAGGGAGTGGTCATTTCCATGGACCAGCGAACCGTCGGCAGTTTTGTTCAGCAGGGACAAGTGCTCTGCCAACTCGCGCCGAAGGGTTCGAAGCCACGCGCTCGCATGACGTTAAACGAAGCAGGCCTTCCTAAGCTGGCCGTCGCTCAGCGCGTCCGGTACTTTTTCGAAGCGTTTCCTTACCAGCGTTACGGTGCCGTGACTGGGAGACTCGATTGGATCAGTCCATCAGCTGTTACAACGACTGATAGCTCTCACTTCGTCGCGCTGGGATCACTCGACCGCTATGAGATTTCTCCACGGACGGGACAAGTTCTGCCCCTGCGAGTCGGCATGCGGGGGGATGCGCACATCATTGTCGGTGGGCGGACGCTGATC
>QHOF01000228.1:9005-11326 GCA_003219335.1 Verrucomicrobiota bacterium
AAGCATGAAGCAATAACTCTTTGCCACGCAATGCAAGAGCCGCTCTCCAAATTGAGAATTGAAGACCTGACCACGAGCAATGAAGCTATGGCGCGCTGCTTGCAGCTGGCAGCGCTCGCCGCGAAATCGGACGTGCCAGTGGTCCTTCTCGGAGAGACTGGCACGGGCAAAACTTTGCTCGCGCATGCTATCCACAACTCGTCGGCACGAGCGGGTCGCCCATTCATTGCATTCAACGCGTCGGCGATGAGCGACACACTGCTGGAGAGCCAGCTCTTCGGTCACGAGCGCGGCGCTTTCACGGGCGCACAACAAAGTGTGAAAGGCAAATTTGAACTTGCTGACGATGGCACGCTCTTTTTGGACGAAATTTCGGAGATGAGCCCGCTGGCCCAGGTAAAAATCTTACGCGTGCTCGAGTACGGCGAATTTGAGCGACTCGGTTCGGAACGAATGCTCACATCCAACGCCCGGATCATTTGTGCATCGAACTGCTCGCTCCGCGAAAGAGTACAGCACGGAAAATTGCGAGAGGATTTGTATCAACGGTTGAATGGTCTCACCCTGCTCATCCCTCCGCTACGTGAACGAATTCAGGAACTGCCCGCACTGATCGCCGCTGAATTGAAAGCGGCCGCCTTGAAAGAAGGCAAGGACATCACCGCTATTCATCCCGAAGCGATGGAGAAGTTACTTCATCATCAGTGGCGCGGAAATCTTCGTGAGCTTAACCACACGGTGCAGACGATGACACTGTTTTGCGATGGCCCGGTAATCCTGCCTCAACATGTCATTTTTCCGCCCGATCTTGAAGCAGATCGCTCCGTTCCGGGAAGTGAGAAGACTGGGGTCGCCTTCCCGAACAACCAACAAAGCCACGCCCGGATTGATCTTTCACTCGCAAGCGCCGTCAAGCGGCACGTCCATTTCGTTTATGAGCAGACGAATCGGAATCGACGGCGCACGGCAAAGCTGCTCGGTATCTCGCGCGCGACGCTGGCACGCCACCTCCGAAACGTGGCATAAAAATAAGACACCCAGTGGAATCATAATGAAGCCGACCCGGACTCAGAATGAGGCCGGAAAACAGTGCCCGGTTGCTGCAATGTCAGCTTGTTCAAAATTTGTGCATGTCATAAGGGCATAGCCGCGAACGACAAGCACGTGGCCGGTTTTTATTCTGTGAGAACATTGAGCGACTTGGCATAAATATTGATAAAGAAGAGCTTAAGTGAGCACACCGAAGAGCAAAAAGAATGCGCCCGTCGGAGAGTCAGCGAGCCGAAGGCCAAAGCGCAAAAAGGACAAATTGATCCGCTTGGATGACTTAATCCCCAAAGGTAGGGTCGTGGGCGGGCGATTGTTATTCGGCGCCACTGACACAACGAAAACAACAACCTCAAGAAAGGAAAACTAGTATGCCAGAGAAAACGAAGAAAACCAAAAAAAACATCAAAGTCCGTGACTTGAAGCCACGGAAAGATGCCAAAGGCGGCGACAGTACTCACCACCGAGACCTCGGCAGCACCCAGCAGACGGGCGGCGGCGGCTTCACGCGGTCCGGCGCAGCCCGGTAAGGCCGATCAGGTTCAAGAGCCGCACTGTGGTTCGATTCCTCAGTGCGGCTTTCTCAGGGCCACTGACACAACGAAAACATCAACAAACGATCCAACAAAGGAAACTAGTATGCCAGAGAAAAAGAAACAGAACAAGAAAAGCATTAAGGTCCGTGACTTGAAGCCGCGGAAAGATCCGAAAGGCGGATCACACATCGGCATGGGGCGCCCGAGCCTCATTAAACACCCCAACTAAGTTGTAGTAACAAAGGAAAAGTAGTATGCCAGAGAAAAAGAAGAAGCACAAAAAAGACATCAAAGTCCGTCACCGTGACTTGAAACCACGGAAAGACGCGAAAGGCGGCGGCGGCTTGATCCGCTCTGCTAGCCAAAGCAGCACTAAGCCAAGCGCTTTGGTGGCAGGCCGCGGATTCTGACGCCTGACCTGCGAGGGCAACAAGCAGACAGCATTAAGCAAAGCGCTGCGCTGCAGTTCCAGTAATAAGCCGACCCGATCGAAAAAGAGAAAGCCGTGCTGTGGTTCGATTCCTCAGTGCGGTTTTTTCATGTACACATCTGGTCGGCCATGCTGTAATTCGCGTGTGCAATAAGACCAGGCTTCTTGAAGTATTCGATGTTTATCCGCTCTCAAGCAACTGATCGGCCTTCTTCAACGCTGTAAGCATAATCGGCTCGCGCATGAACTCGTCGCGGTGCATGCCCACAAATAGGTAGCCACAAATCGCGCGTCGCGCGCTCTCAGCG